>DAINRW010000084.1:1752-5443 GCA_036741615.1 Nitrososphaera sp. | reverse complement strand
TCGGCATCTTGCTCGATAGGCTCAACAAGTCCTATGTTCTCCTCTCTGGCATCTTGCTTAACGTTCTTTCAATTCTCATGCTTTCTACTGTGCAATCGACACTGGAGGTTGTGCTTTATAGGACTCTTGCAGGAGTAGCTCATGCTCTTTTCTGGCCGTCTTCCGAGGTATTGACATCTATCAATTCGTCTTCAGAATCTCGAGTCAGGAATATTTCTATGTTCATTGGAGCTTGGATCTTAGGGTTTATGATCGGACCCATAATTGGAAAACTGATTGTAAGCTTATTTGACTATTATGCCCTCTTCCAGCTTGCTGCTGCAACTATGGCAGTAGCAATTGTGCCCTCTATACTTTTGCGCTCTTACGGCTGGCCTGGTGTTCAAAACACTCAGGAGGTTCGAGCAAGTTCAGTCCAAGTCTTCAGGGAAATCACTAATCATCCAAAGCTTGGTGGTGTTATACTATACTATGCAATCACGTTTGGGGTAGTGCTTGCAGTGTACCCTGCGTATATGCGTGATGCATCACTTACAACTGAAGACATTGAAATGATGTTCTTCTTTTTTGGTATATCACGATTTGCTACTCTTCTGTTACTCGTAGCAAGAATATCTAGATACAATGAGCTTGCACTTGCACTGGCTGTTTCAGCTACGGCAGTGGGCATGATTATTTCTTTTCTGTCCCCATCAATTCTATCATTTGCAGTGTCAATTGCATTATTTGGATTTTCAACTAGCATATTTTATCCGATCTCCTTTAGCCTTGTGACCAGAAACACACCTTCTGAACACGTCGGGTCAAAACTGGGCGTATACAATAGCCTTTTCGGCATAGGATGGACGGCTGGACCAATTATGGCCGGGTTTGCCTCAGATGCTTTTGGTTCAGGCAGCCCTTATCTTGCGTTCTTTATTATAGGCACTACATTTACAGCAGCAATTGCAGTGTTTAGAAAAGATAGTAATCATTTTTAGGCATAAGGTGCTAGTTTGTATGCAATGCTTAAACAAAAAGATGTCCTCGAAGACCAAGTTCCAGAGTATGGCCTTGAGGCACTCGTCAGCATTATCGATGATGACAAAGCGCTAATTGCTGCGCTCAAGGAAGCAGGCAAGCGCTTTTCTACATTCAAGCAGCGGTTAGATAGCTATACAACCTAGACTATCAAAACTCTTCGGCCGTCTATCTTTATCCGCCCCTCGCAGAACAACCTTACAGCTTCAGGATAAAGTCCATGTTCTTGCTCAAGGATTCTTGCTGAGAGGCTCTCTTCATCATCCACATGTAATACTGGTACAGCTTTCTGAAGTATAATAGGTCCAGAGTCCATTCCTTCATCGACAAAGTGCACCGTGCAACCAGTGACTTTAACGCCATATTCAAGTGCCTGCTTCTGTGCATGAAGTCCAGGAAATGCAGGCAGCAGAGCAGGGTGGATGTTCATGATCCGCATCTTATAATGCCTTACAAACTCCGGACTCATTATCCTCATAAATCCAGCTAGGCACACAAGCCCTAACTGAGGGGTGACGCCATGCTGATGCAGAGTGGCAACTACATTTTGGTCATAGTGCCAGCCCTTCAAACCATTTGACGGTATGATCTTTGTAGTCACACCGTATTTTTCTGAAGCAATCTTGAGCCCCTGGGTTTCTGGCTTGTTTGAAATCACAATGCAGGGGTTGGCATTTCTTATTCTACCTGACTTTATTGAAGACAAGATTGCATCCATGTTGCTTCCCCTGCCCGAGATTAGAACCCCTAGGTTAATCAAGTATCTAATAACTAATCGCCAGCCTATTCTTAAACATCACTAGCACTCTATTTGCTCGGTAGGGGACACTGATACATCATATAATGGAATCCTCAAACCGAAGGGAAGAAAAACTATAATGATTTAAGCTCGAACTTTAATCGATGATTGCCTCATGACTTCTTCTGTATGTTAGAATAAGGGATCGGCTCACATCGTAAAAGCTTTTCATCATTCATGTCTTGGATAATCTTAAAATACTCATATCCTCTAAGCATGAGGGCCCTAATGAAGGCGAAAGTTAATCTTGGCCAGTCAGGCATAATGGTGCATCACAAGGATACTGTGATAGCGCTTGACCCTTCGCGCCACACCGATAGCCATTTCACCTTTGTATCTCATGCTCACGTGGACCACCTTCACAAGCGAAACGTGACAAAGAAGAATAAAAGTCAAATACTGGCATCAAAAGAAACTGCCTTGATTGCAGAGGCGAGAGGTTACAAAATTGGTAACCCTGCCGAACAGTGTGATGGATTTAGGCTTGTAGATACAGGGCATATCTTGGGTTCACGGGGTCTTCTGATAGAGGAGGAGGAGGTTTACTATACCGGAGATATATCGATGCGAGAGCGTGCATTCATGAAGCCAGCAAAAGTGCCCCATGCCAAGACATTGATCATTGAGTCAACATTTGGTCGACCTGAGTATATCTTTCCTCCCATTTCCGAAATAATACATAAGACGAACAAGATAATCGCTGAAATGTATGATCTTGGTATACCTGTAATATTGATGGGATATACACTTGGCAAGGCCCAACTTTTGACAAAGCTGTTCGGCCATTGGGGCCCTATAATATATGACTCTGTTGCTAAGATAAACTCCGTTTATTCTGAACTTGGAATAAAACTCGAAAGCGTTATGACTTATTCACAGGCTGAGGAGCAGGGTCTTCTGATAAAGAACAGACCCTGGGTAATGGTTGCCCCTCTTATGTCCTCTAGGTGCGCGTTTTTGAGGGAGATGAAGAACAAGTGCGGCGCGGTAACCATAGGATTCACTGGCTGGGCAATAGGTAGTCGATACAGGCATATGATGGGCCTCGATTATGTAATGCCAGTTTCTGATCACTGCGATTACAATGAATTGGTAGCCGCAGTTAAGCAGTGCAGACCCGAAAAGGTGTATACTTTTCACGGCTTTGCCAAAGAATTTGCCTCCGCTTTGGTGCGAATAGGGTTTGACGCCGAGGCCGTAGGAGATGGTAAGAATCCAAAAGAGAAAACCATCTCCCTTGACTCTTTTTTGTAGAATCCAGTTTTCATTACTGCTTTTGTGCAGACAGTCTCATAAGCATTAGCAAATTCATCTCGTAATAAATAATTAAAACTATTTTATAGTAATGAGACGTAAATGGATATCTGCATATGTATGTTGACGTATGAAAGAAAAAAGCAAGAAGATTAATGACTCCTTACAGTGTTAAAAGAAAAGTAACTCTCACTTCCTATTCTCATCACTAAAATATGGAATCACCTTAGATCCAAAAATCTCGATATTCTTAAAGTAACCTTCTCCCCAAAATCTGATGATAAAGTGGTTTGTTCCAGCTTTGATAAAGCGCTCCAACATTTCAATCACGTCATCAGGTTTTCCGACACCAATTGCGCTGCGAGCTACTCTGTCTGGTATCTTCAGGGCCGCACGTTTCATTTGCTCCATTAACTCCGGTTTGTCCATTGTATATTCCGTGAAATATCTGCGGAAATCAAAGTCAGAGTCCTGTGGTATGTCATGCACCTTGAGCAGCTCGGGCTTATATAGGCTCACCTTAACTGCATTTTTCATCTTGTTCCAGGCTTCCTCGCCATCGTCTGTGAAATAAATATCGACATCATTTGCGAATTGAAAATTGGTTAGGTCTCGATC
>DAINRW010000084.1:0-1652 GCA_036741615.1 Nitrososphaera sp. | reverse complement strand
GCAATGGCAGATGGGTGCCTTCTGATAGCATCTGTGACACATGTCCCAAGCTCTACATTCCGGGTGACTGCGCCAAGTGCGGCAAGCATGAGCCATGCATCGTTGACTACTGCGTTCTTCCACTGGGGTACATTGGAATGATCCATTGCCCAGATGGAGTCATAGCCTAGTCTGTCTGCCATCTGCGCTGCAGTCATTATTTGCTGTTCATCAAGTCCAAGGCGAGCAACATTGAGCCCCTGCGTAAAGCCAAATTTTATCTTCAATTACAGATCCTCCTCAACCAATAAGGGAAGATACGTTTTATTCATTTTAAGGTAAAATCAATTGAAGGATGTATTTTAAGTCTTTGAATGCTGAAACAGCAAGTTTTCGCTAGATTTTGCTATATCTTTGTCAATATAATATATTCAAAGAGTCAATACTGCTTGAATCACTATGTAAAATCGCAAATGCAATACAGCTCCTGGTAGAAATGCTGGGGAGCAAAGAAAGTGTTGACGACCAGTTCGTTGAGATGATAGACGATCTTGTGGTGATGTCTGAAGGCGATTCTGAACTTGCAGAGGGGCTGAAATGGATTGACTTGCAATCGCAGAAGAATGGTATGACATTTTACGAGATGGCAATGATAATACTGAGAAAGCACATGGTTGAGAGGAGAGCAAAGGAATGGTTAACAGACAAGATCCACCAATAGTGATAGTGGCAGCATAACATCAAACATCGTTGAATTAAAGAATATTATTATTCTGCCATCTTGAGTAGGCTCAATATTACAACTGTGATCATCAGAGTCTAGATTATTTTGCCTTATTTTGAAGATTCAGTAGGGTCCCCTCCGTAGGCTTCTTTGCATCATTTCTGGAGTGGAGGCGGGGGTACTGTCGGCTTGCATATATGTCTGGTTCCTACTTGCTCCTGTTTGAGATGGGAGTATACTCACATCCCATTGGACCGCAGTACTTGCCGACGTAGACGGCTTTTGGGCGATAGAGTGCAGGCTTTGGTGCGGCTTCAGCAAACTTCTCCTCAATGACATGAGCCGACCATCCTGCTATCCTTGAAATTGCAAAGATCGGTGTGTTTAGATCCAGGGGGATCCCCATGCTATAATAAACTGAGGCACTATAAAGATCAACATTTGGATATATTCCTTGGTGTTTATTTTCAAGCATCCACTTCTTTGTGCTTTCCTCAATGCGCCTAGTAATATCATACCATCTGTTGTTCTTCTCACGAGAGATTCGCGCTGACAGCCTCGCAAGAATGTCGGCTCGTGGATCAGTCGTCCTGTAGACTGCGTGACCCATACCCATGATCCTGCCTCCAGATTGAATGCGGTTCGCAACCCATCTGTCGACATTCTCGGGATCGGCTATCTCCCGCAGCATTTTCATTACTTGCACATTTGCACCACCATGGAGCTCGCCGGATAGTGCGCCTATAGCACCACCAATACTGGCATACATGTGAGCCCTAGTTGATGCTATCTCGCGTGCAGCAAATGTTGATGCGTTAAAGCTATGCTCTGCATGCAAGATCAGACAAATGTCCATTACCTTTGCCTCTTCAGGAGAAGGCTCAATACCTCTGAGCATGTATAGAAAGTTAGCAGCATGTGATACTTTCTCGAGAGGATCAAGCACATG
>DAINRW010000083.1:0-5470 GCA_036741615.1 Nitrososphaera sp. | reverse complement strand
CAGCCAAGTCTTCAGGAGCATTCCATCGTTATTTGTAGTCTGAAAGTATATCGCGGTAACGCGAGTCTTTATACGCTATATACTTTACATATTCTCCATAAGTCATATCAAATGAACAATTGGAGCACTTGACAAATGAAAAATCGTCAGCTAGTTCTGCAACTTCCCTGCAATCTGGGCAATGAACCTTCATGTGCAATTTTGCACCTAGAAAGTATAATAATGTTCTCAAATTTTGATGAGCTATAATAGGCTAAAAGCCAAACAGGGGCCAGATAACCACGAACAACGCTTAGGATGAATACGAACAGCAGTTATGTCAATAGATGCGGACCTGGCCCAAAGGCATCAGATGAGAACTTGCAATTTGACGATATACATCCTCTATCTTTTACATCAACAGAGCAGATCAGAGCACCTAATACAGATTTCTCCTCTCTGGCAGGAATAGCATGATTTGGGAGTTCTTACAATCATACAACTTATAATATCCAGAGCATCACCATCTGCAGATGAATAAGACTTGCTTGAGGTGTGGTAAGACTATTGAGGAGATTATCGAGGATCCATCTGCTGAAAAATACCCTGCATGCTCTGCATGTTGGAAGGAGTGGACCACTTATGCTGTCATGGTCATGAATGAGATGAGATTGGATATGTCACTGCCGGAACACAGAAAAGCTCTCCGCAAGTATGAGAGGGCATTCTTTGGACTTGAAAAGGGCATTGGCGAAATAGAAAAAAAGCCGGATAACCCCGAGGCACAACATGACCACCAGCATCACTAATCATTTTAGCCCTACAGCTTTTAGTGAATGCTCTGGAATCATCTTTAGTATCTTGCTGCTGTTTGGCAACCCGAGTAGCACTTCATGCAGAGAGTCTGTTATGCGCTCTCGCTGCACTTGATTAAGTGATACAAAAGCATTGGTCAGCGACCTAAAATCAAGCTTTGAGATAGAATAAGGGTCTGCCAAAATTTGCATACAATAGGTCTGGAACATTACTCTGCGCTTTTCCGAATCAAATTCAGATAACAATTCAAGCCAAGTCTTGAAAAGAATTGACAATTTATCTGGATCTATGGTAGGTGCTGCTGCTAATGCCATGCATATTAGTTCGATCTTTTCTTCATCGCGCATCTCATAGAACTCTTTGAGACGGTTTTGCAGCATTTGTTTTCGTAAAAAATCCGGCAGGTCTGCAAGTATTTGGATGATGTTGCCAGATACATTATTCATGACCAACCTGCAAAATGGAGCAATTTATCTCATTTTAAGGATGAATTAAATAACTATACTAGGAAGAGAGAACCTTATGTCATGCCTTGTGGCAGTCGGCGGATTCTATGGAGATGAAGGGAAGGGCAAGATCATAGCCTATTTGGCTAAAAAGGATAATCCTACAATTGCTGTGCGTGGAGGCGTTGGTCCAAATGCAGGTCACACTTTTACTTTTGAAGGGAAGGAATACAAGGTGCGCATGTTACCAAGCGCTGTGCTCAATCCAACAACTAGGCTTTTGATCGGTCCAGGAGTGCTTGTCAACCCGCAAGTTTTACTAGATGAAATAAAGAAGTTTAATGCAGACGATAGGATATTCCTGGATAGTCAGTGCGGCATTATTGAGCAAATGCATATTGACCAAGACGTACAAGAGGACCACCTAAAGAGCAAAGTGGGAACAACAGGTACTGGAACCGGCCCAGCCAATGCAGACAGAGCACTTCGGAGACTTAAGGTTGCAAGAGACATTCCAGAATTGTCGCTTTACATTGAAGATATCAGCAATTCAGTTAACTATGCCCTACACAACAACGAGAAGGTGATAGTGGAAGGAACACAGGGAACTTATTTGTCGCTATTTCATGGAGGATATCCCTATGTTACATCAAGCGACGTAACTGCTTCAGGCATCTGTTCACATATTGGCATCGGACCAAAAAGAGTCGACGAAGTATTAGTAGTATTCAAGGCCTATGTCACACGTGTAGGCGGAGGGCCACTTGAGAATGAGCTAAGCGAAGAAGAGGCAAGAAAGCGCGGCTGGATCGAGCACGGGAGTGTCACAGGTAGGCAGAGGAGAGCTGCGCCTTTTGATATGGAGCTTGCCAAGAAAGCGATCAGGCTCAATAGCGCAACGCAACTTGCAGTCACAAAGCTAGATGTTATGTTCCCCCAATCGGCAGGGCTGCGAGAATTCGCGAAATTGCCGGAGGATGCAAAAGAATTCATTGAAGATATTGAAGATGAGACCGGCCTTAAGGTGACCCTAATTGGTACTGGAAGAGAAATCTATGATATTATAGACCGCAGGTCATCATAACTTACTTGCCACTAGTGTCTTTACTACATCCCTGCATGAACGCAGATCACTAAGCAGTCTTTTCTTATCTTGCGAAGATAGATCAAGCTGACAAATCAGTGACTTTGCAATAGCGAGGTCTACAGACTTGACATGCTTGGGTGAGGGATTTCCCTCAAGACCATGACGTAATTTCAGATCCAATATGGCACATTCAAGGGCCACATAGGCACGCCATAGTGAGACCTTGTCAGGGTTGCTACTTTCGACAACAATTGATCTGGCCTGCTCTACAAGTCTATACAGATTCTCCAAAGATAATTACCATACCGCTAACGGAGGACTTTAATACCGTAGGTATTAACATTATCGCGATTTGCAGCTGAAGGCTCCATGCTACATTGCACTTGCAAGCCTCAAGGATTTTGCTAGGCTAGTATGCGCACTGGAGCGAACTCCTTTACCTGCATTTTCACTTCAGTTAAACAGGCGCGAGGTGCTTGCAGTCCAGACAGACATCATAAACGGAAGGCCTGTGATATATTATGCAGAAGAAGATTCAAAGGATGGCCAGTACCTGGCTTATAGAGTAAGCAACGGCCTTGAGGAAGTCTTGCTTGCTAGCTCGGTTGATAATCCTACATATATTTACTCACCTATTCTCAAGGTGGAAAGGTTCCCCCGCTCGCTCACAAGATCTGCAAGGATTAACAAAGGATCGGGCTACACAGTGATAAAGCTGAAAGATCTGCCAAGCCTTGCCAAGGTGGCGGCCTATAAAACAATATATGATGAGCCGCCTCTTCCGCTCTTTCTATACAAGGAACGCGAAGGCAAGATCGTGTTAGGCACTGCAATGAGTGCAAATGACAATGAGAACATATCCTACTTTTACTATGTGGCAGTGGAAGAAGAACCAAAGGAGCCATTTTTGCGTTACAGCAGCCAAAGGGCTGATCAGCCAACGTTCTTGACAAGGCTGGATGAACATGGATATGTTTATCTCAAAGTGATAAGGCTGGCAGAGGATCATCCGCTGGTAAAGACCTATGACTAGGCCCTTTTTAGAAAGGATTGCCACTGCGGCTATAGAAAAAAAGAGTCCAATAGTTCTTGCGCTCGATACTAGACCTCGAGATAATCAAAGTCTGCCAGAACTTGCGGCAAGGATCATCGATGCAGTAGAGCATCACGTCTGTGCCATAAAGATGAACTTCCATATCATCCTACCACTATCGGCGTCTGAAATTTTGCAAATAAATAAGCTAGCCCACTCTTTTGGGCTACAATCAATAGCAGACATTAAGCTGAACGATATCGAAACCACCAATGCTGTTGCAGTGGAACAGCTAATAAAGATGGGCTTTGATGCAGTCATAGCGAATCCCTTTATTGGCAGAGACGCACTTGCCTCGGTAGTACAAAAAGCACACCAGGGAGATGCTGGCATCATTGCGCTTGTCTATATGAGCCATCCAGGAGCAAAGGAGGGTTTTGGACTTAAAATACAAGGACGTGGACTATACAGGATGTTTTTTGAAAGAGCGACTGCTGTTGGCGTCGATGGCGTTGTTGTGGGTGCGACTCAAGTTAAGATTTTAAAAGAGATCGCGGGGCGGCTGCCAGTATATTCACCGGGAGTAGGGGTGCAGGGCGGCGACCCAGAGCAGACAATCAGAAATGGCGCAGATTATTTAATAATTGGCAGATCAATACTTGAAGCCAAGGAGCCTGCAAAGGTTGCAAGAGAAATCCAAGACAGAATCTTATTATCCATAGGCAAGTGAGCGTTGCTGAAGATGTTTTTTTGCAGCTGACAACAGGTTCTTGGCGTTAAGATAAGTCAGCTGCTGCATAGCCTCATCGAATTTTTTCCATGCAAAGCCAATATGCTCATGCGAGAGGATCACATTGCGTGTGCGCGTCCGTGCAAGATACAAGACAACCTCCTTACGCACGACCTTCTTGCCATGTCTGTATTTGTATTCAATCTTCATGCGGAAACCATCCATAAATTCAACATCATTAATGCAGGTCTCTTCTTGAATTTCGCGAGTAGCAGTCTGTTTTTCATTTTCTCCAGCCTCAATGTTTCCCTTTGGAAAGTCCCAATGGCCAGCGGAGTAATGCAACAATAGGTATTCCGGCTCGGAATTCTCTCTCATATAAAACACAACAGCACCAGCCGACCGCTCATATATCAATAGTCTGTGATTAATCTGGTTGTTTGTAAGGTTTTTGTAGTATCATCCTTCGTCAATATCATTCCCTTTAGCAAATGGCTCTTTCTCTTCGGTCTGCAGCATAGTAGGGGCAGAATAGTCGTGTACATCTGCCCATTCTTCTTGTGACATCCAATAACCACAAAACCATTTTCGCTGTTTTGAATCATAGTTTCCGTGCTGTTCTGACATGGTAATTTTTCTTTCAGAGATACCTTTACATTAATGTTTGAGAACTTCGCCGCCTTTTCGGTTCCTAAAAAAATAGTAAAGAACTGTGGCAGCTACCAGCGATACTGCAAGACCTATGAGCAGAGAGGAGATGAGCGTAAATGGGTTTGTCCCTTCTGTAAGCACAGATGTAAACTGAAGCAACGGGATATATAGCAGCGCAAGCACGGTAAGCCGAAGTATATCAGACATAATCCTGCTGCTTCCCTTGAACCAATCGCTCAATAGGATACCGCCAAGGATTGTAGCAATTCCTATCCAAAGCAGAGTTATCGTACTATCGGCAAATCTTCCCACTATAGTTCTATTTGAAACGATGTCAAGCGCACTCATTTCAGGAGTGAGTATATTGGATGGTATGCTAGATATACCGTTTGCAATTGCTGCAAGTATGATAAGCACGCCACCTATGATTGAGAAAATTTTAATAAACGATGTAGGAGTCAGCCTGCCGAATGAGCTTAAAGCCTTGTCGATGTCAAATGCCCGGACGATAAATGCGCCACCAAGAATTGCAAGCACGATTGCAGTTATCCACTTTGCTGCGTCGAATATCACAGCAAGTGCTCCCGCGGCTAGCAAGATGCCAGGGACGCCTAAAAAGAACTTGGAGTACTGGGAATCATACACTAACATTCTAAGATAACGGCCCAGCACAGCGTAAGAATACTCGACACTTCTACTATGCTTGATAATTACGCGCCGTACTGATA
>DAINRW010000082.1:0-5640 GCA_036741615.1 Nitrososphaera sp. | reverse complement strand
CAGCGCCACCCCACTCGTTACGTACTGTATGGAGGTCTGAGTGGCAGATACCGCAGAAGAGGATTTCAATCTGAACGTCGTCTTCGCTTGGATCGCGCCGAGGGATCGTAGTAGGAGCAAGTGGCGATGTCGCACTTGCAGCAGAGTAAGCCTTCGCGTTATACTGACCACGTGATTTAAGTCTAAATTGTGTTGTTGCTGACATGACAGTCCGCATGGGTATGATACAATTTACGCATTTGGGTTTACTGTTAGCCTATTTCTCTCCAGTTATATGTTATGATTCCCGCATTAAACAACAAAGGTGCAGCTTTCATTGATATAGGAAAATATCAGGAGGCTATAGAATACTTTGACAGAGTATTAGCAATAGACCCTAACAAAGAGGTGCATCATATAGCAAAGAGCTAACTGAACGTGCAGCCGCTTCTGCTTTTGCTGGTTAAACGTAGGAACGCCTACCTTATCCTTCCAGATAACAGAATACAAATAAGTCAAAATTGTCGGAGATCAAGTGGGTCAAATCTGGTTGGCTTATCGCACCAAAAAGTCTTTCCTCATTATTTGCTTGTTTTAACCGAAATTACATAATTTATTCTCTCTATTATTTTTTACAAACTCTATAGCGTCTTTTTCTTAAGAATGCTAAATCATTTGAAACGGTCTTGCGATATTAACAACTTGCCAGCTATCTCTTACTGAGTTAAACCTTGAGATGAAAGCTCAAGCACAGTCTGCCACCTATGGTCTATATACTGCTCCTATTGAAGTAAATGAAAAAACGTTCCTTTATCCAAATAACTATAAAAGAAACTTTTTGCTGTTTTATACCAATTAATGAAACTGACTAAAACTAAAGAGATCGTCGTCATACCATTACTTCTGAGTATAATCTTCTCGTTATCAATTAGCAATAGCATCAATAATCAGCAAGTAATGGCACAAGACGTGTTATTTGGAGGATCCCCCATAACAGAGAGTCCAGTTCAATCTTTTGGGAACGCTAGCCTTGTAATCGAAAGTCCCGTTGGAATTAGAACACAGTATCCTGATGGGTGGGAGATAATAATTCAGAATGCTTCAGATTCGTTGTTATCCCTAAGGTTTAACGCTCCACCGGAGAATGATACCGATAGCTTTCGCGAAAACGTCCGTTTAGTGATTAATACCGTCTCCAATAATACAGATTTGAGTAATTTCACGAGTGCAACTCTTACTTCTTATCTAGAATTATACCCAGACCTTGAATTTACTAGATTATCTCCAACTAATTTGACTAGTAGCGCTATTCCAGCGTACGAGCTTGTAGCCAGTCGTACAGAAGAGGGATTAACCTTCATGCAAATTTTTGCAATAAAAGAGAATATAGTTTATTCTATTTCATATTTATCAGAAATGAGCAGATATTCGACATATTTGCCGGTCGTAGAAAAAATGATCAATTCATTTGAGGTGACACAATGATGGATTCAGTTATACACTCAAGTACAGCTCCCATACATGCGAGTCGTGTTTTAGAGTCAAAATTGTCATTCACCATATAGGTGTGAGAAGAAGAACTGTTGTTAAGTTATTTTCGTCGTCTGTGTCTTCCTAAATGTCATTATGCTCTTTACTATCCCAATTCCAAGAACAACTAGAGATAGAATAAATCCGGATGCCTGACTTGGGAGATACCCTGCAATTAGGTAATTGTAATTAACTATTATCCCATCCACAACAAGTATGATACCGTTGATGACTAGCAATATAGACACGAAGACTGACTTTTCTCTAAAGGATATTCCAAACGCTACAATTGATATGACTATTGCAGGTGCGGCAAAATAGAATGCTCTGTCTTCTCTGGATGGAACTACTGGATCGCCTACGAGGTATACTACAATCAAAATAAGTGATACTATGAGAAGTGCTCTTGTGGCAAAATAGTTCAGATTTGTCGTCATCATCATTGTAGTAACCCCACACTTATAGAGACACACATAACAACTGGATTCTTATATTAAGCCTTGTTTACCCGGTTCTGTCACTTTATTGACTATAGCAACGATACATCCAGCTGAGATGTTGAAACTGTCAGAACTCAAAGAAGAAGAATAGTTAAATAAATCCAAATCATATTGCAGCAAGATCTTGCTAAATATACACAAAAATTGCTAACGATCTTTTTCCTCTTATTATCACATTAGTAAGATTTTATATCATTACCATCTTTACCCGTTTACCGAAGTGTATCTCAAAAGAGGCCATATTGTATTGATTGTCGGCGGGGCAACAGCCGTCATTAGCTTTTCATTGCTAGGGTATTACACCGTCCAATTCGTAAATATTATCCAACAAGAAGGGAAGCATAGAATAGATCCAGGTGGATCAATCAATGTGCAAGAGAATATTACCAATACTCAAGGCATAGGCATATATTCTATCGCTTTTGCTGAAATTAGTGGATCAGCATCGGTAAAAATAATGGATAATGCAGGTAATACTATAGTCAACAAGAGCATCAATCAGCCAATCGTTATAGAACCTTTTAATGCAGAGAGTTCTGGTATTTACACTCTCAACCTTCTAAATCCTACAGACCAAGTACTTGAAGCTGCAATAGGGTTTGGAGATCAAGAAGATGTGCTGAGCAGAGAAAATCTTCTCTCCATTGATACTGTGCTTGTCCTCGTCTTGACTCTTGTGGTTGGTGTAGGACTAGCAATAGCTGGCGTAATAATAACAATTTTAGATAGGAGACAGATAAATAGGATGAAGCGGTTTGGCGATACCAGCGATCTCATATAGTGGATGGAAATGAGTCTGATGATACAACATGGCAAAACTTGAAGCAAGAAATATAGGCAAGCAATTCCTTTCAATGCAAGGAAATCAAGCAAAGCTGATCACTGCTATCAAGAACATCAACTTGACCATAGAAGATGAGCAGTTCGTATGCTTTGTAGGACCGTCTGGTTGCGGTAAGACAACACTGCTCAATATTCTTGCTGGACTGGACAAGCCCTCCGAAGGAGAAATAATCCTGAACGGCCATCCTGTAACTGAAACTGGACCCGATAGGATTATGGTATTTCAGGAAAATGCATTATTTCCTTGGCTTAGGGTATTAGAGAATGTTGAATTTGGTCTAAAAATGGCTGGTGTTGAGAAGAAAAAGCGGCAAGAGCGTGCATTGCATTACCTTGAAATGATGCAGCTTACACGGTTTGCTGATGCATACACATACCAGTTATCGGGTGGGATGAAGCAGAGAGTTGCAATAGCAAGAGCACTTGTCATGGATCCAGAAGTTCTCTTGATGGATGAGCCCTTTGCAGCGCTGGATAGCCAGACCCGCGATCTGCTGTTGGTAGAGCTTCAACTGATATGGGCTAAGACAAAGAAGACGATTGTATTTATCACACACAACATACTGGAATCAATTGTTCTGGGGAATAAGGTCGAGGTTTTTACAAGAAGGCCTGGCACCATTAAAGAAGAGATATCTGTAAATTATAAAAGGCCTAGGCTTCCTGAAGATGAGAACCTGCAGCCATATTATAGAAAGGTCATCGACTCGATAAAAGGTGAGGTTACAGACAAAAAAAGTACCAATGAGGATCTCATTGCTTGAGCTGCAATAATAAATCAAGACCTGATGCAAAACTATTGGGGGATGTCAAGAGCACCTGATCTGCTATCTTGGCAGCTTGCAATATAAAATCCACCGGGTTGGCTTCATATTCTGACCAATCAAGTCCTATAAGCGAAGCTGACTGACGGTTCTTTTCAGAAGGAACCATGACCACTGCAGTAACCTTGATACCTTGAGACCTAGCAAGGTCTGCTATCTCGCCTAAGTCGGAAAGAGATGATATGGATTGAGTTACAAGGGAATGGGGATTAACGTCAAGCTTATTTCTTATTGATTTAGCCGAACTGTTCTTGACCTTTGCTGGGCAAGACAGATCAAGTTTGATATTCAAATCGTAGCCATAATTCTTAAGCATCTTGACTGCTGTGCTTGGGCGCAAGCCCGAATCACCTAGCTTATCCACAGGCTCATCACCCATTAAGAGAAGTACGCTCTCAGCGCCGATAAGAATTGCATCACACACAGTCTGGCATAAAGAAGGGAAATTGCGGTCGCGCACCCTTATACTGCAGCTCAGCCTTGCTTCTGTATCAATATGTTCTTTGATATACCTTGCCGCGGTTACGCTCGATAGGCGAGGAATGCCAAGCACCGAATCCGTAAGATGGATCCCGCTCACAAGTCCACTAAGCCGCGAAGCCCGATGTGACATTTCCTGTATGTTGCCCTTTAGCTGGCCCCGATCAAACCTTTCTCCTTTCACGATCTTTGGCGGGTTCAGCTCATACGCTACGTTAATTGTACCGCTACACACTACAATGTTGAAAAGCATATTCAGGTCTTATTAAATGCGAGGTTGCCCGCATGGCTATTCAGAGCATATATTGGTCCAATACCATTCAGAGAATTGTTGAGGAAAGAACAAGTTCTTTCATTTTTGAGACCTGCCCTCATAGAAAGGCCGTATCTGCCAGCAGATGCAGCGTTAGCAATACCTTCTGCAGTGCTTGTAATAATACATTACCACAAAAACACACCCTATGTATTTCTGACTAAGCGCAGTTCAAAATTGAAATCACATACAGGAGAAATATCCTTTCCTGGAGGCAGGTATGTTGAAAGCGACGGCACCTTGCTTGGGACTGCCTTACGAGAAACCGCAGAAGAAGTTGGAATCGTATTCAATATTGATCAGATAGTTGGCTGCCTGAGCGCAGTACGCACTATGACATCAAACCA
The DNA here is from genome assembly GCA_036741615.1 of Nitrososphaera sp. Taxonomy (GTDB): domain Archaea; phylum Thermoproteota; class Nitrososphaeria; order Nitrososphaerales; family Nitrososphaeraceae; genus Nitrososphaera. The sequence goes on along the minus strand of DAINRW010000082.1, from coordinate 824 downwards.
CTTTATTGTACCTTTCGTAACGGTACAAGACATGTTACCTCAATACAGGATTTCAGCAAGCGAAGTAGAAGCAGTAATTGATGTTCCGCTTATTGAAACACTCCAAAGCATTCAGGTGGATATTGAACATTATTACGTTGCCAAAGATGCATTTAAATTCACTTATGAGAACAATGTCATATGGGGAGCAACTGCAAGGGTGTTAAAGCAGATGCATGACATTCTCCTCAGACCATCTTGATATTTTTCAATTGCATCTTGCAATATTTATGTTCTCCTTACTCTTGTACTGATTTTTATTATGCTCTGCAAAACAAAATATAATTGTCACACATGGACTGACGGGCCCGGTGGGCTTCGATCCCACGGCAACTGGCTTCGGAGGCTTGCGCTCCCTTTCTAAGGGAACAGCGCCCTATCCTGACTGGGCGACGGGCCCTATCTGCGAGTTTAAATCTTCTCATATATGAAACATACCTGCTATAAATGACGTACATAATACTGTTTAGCCGCTTTCACTACCTTCATAGTATCATCTGATATCATCTGATAGTACAGCTGGCTCTGTATGTTCATCTTTTATATACGAACCTGAATGCAAAAAGCAAGAGCAAGATTCTCCTTGAACGGATACTCTAATTTAGGTTGTAATGCTATTATGATTATGATAGCTGAAGAGCAGGATCGCCCAATAATTGTGTCAAAGGTGAAATATCTTGGCTCCTCCCTCCTGCCATCGCCAATAGAACTAGAAGCCAAAATTGTGCTCTACCACAATAGAATGCATATTCCTGAGCTCGACACCATAATTCCTTTGGATAAGG
>DAINRW010000081.1:0-5759 GCA_036741615.1 Nitrososphaera sp. | reverse complement strand
CTATCAATCAAAATAGAATATAAAGGGGGTTTAAGGATTTTTCGAAAACAGGCTAAATATACTCTCTCTACCGCTATTCCCAGACAGTACTTTCTGCACTTCTGTATAATATGCTGTTGATATTTGGTAAAAAGAGACAGTAATACTAACTAACAACTAGGTGGTCTCGCATGAATGGGATTTTATCTTTCTTTGTTTACTTGACATGAGAATATTCTTTGAACTTATTGGCTTTCCAGATATGCCTAGTATAAGGTTTATAGAAGTGTGTCAGTCGCTTTTCTCTTACAACAATGGATGTCGATGAGCGACTGGCATTCATAATGCGTGAGCCGACAGAGGAGGTTGTCACAGCAGACGAGCTTCGTACTCTGATAGAAACAAAGACTCATCCGAGGCATTATATCGGCTTGGAGATATCGGGTGTGTTACACATCGGCAGCCTTGTCATGAGTGGATTCAAGATAAACGACTTTATGAAGGCCGGCATTACTACTACAGTCTTTTTAGCTGACTGGCACACCTACATCAACGACAAGATGGGGGGTGACTGGGATAAGATAAAGAAAATCTCGCAATACTACGCTGATGCTTTCAAATTCTTCTGCCCTGGCGTCAATATTGTGCTTGGAAGTGATCTCTATAAGGGGACTAAAGATTATTGGGAGAACTTTGTGCACTTCTCAAAGCATATGACACTTGCAAGGACAATGAGATCTCTTACTATAATGGGTAGGAGTGAGAATGAAAAAAACCTTGACTTATCGCAATTGCTGTATCCTCCAATGCAGTCAGTTGACATAAAAGCGCTTGATCTTGATATTGTGCATGCTGGTATGGACCAACGAAAGATCCATATGCTTGTCCGGGAGATCTTTCCCAAGCTCGGCTGGAAGGTTCCAGTACTTGTCCATCATCATTTACTGCCGGGCATGTCTGAACCTCTGCGAATCAACATCGATGAAGGAGGTGGTGGTGGTGGTGATGGCAGTGAAGACGTTAGGATATCGAGCAAGATGAGCAAGAGCAAGCCTGCAAGCGGGATCCTTATCCATGATGATGAAAAGACGATCCACAACAAAATAAGCAAGGCCTTCTGCCCTGTAGAAGTTATAGTAGGTAACCCAATTCTTGAGTTAGTACGCTATGTAGTTTTCCATGAATTCGACGAGTTTATAATTGAGCGACCTACTAAATATGGTGGAAGCATCACATATACTAGTTACAAGGATATAGAGCATGATTTTGTCACAAAAAAGATCCACCCAATGGATTTGAAGAGCTCAACTGCAACTTATATTAACAGGATAATTGAACCTATTCGAAAGCACTTTAAGGGAAGAGAGCCTCAAATAAGTTAAGGCAAGAAAAAGTAACGTATGAGTCTATTGGTATTCCATTCGTATCTACTAGCATTGTAAACCTGCAATAGATGCATATAATTGATCGACATATCAGTACTGTTACCTTGGGATTATGGTCAATAATATACGAATATATTTATTGAGTGTATAACGACTTTAGTCTCCAATGAGCGGAGAAACAATTGCAAACTTTGACTCTTACGTCATGGTTGCCGTAGGACTGTTCATTGCCGGCCTATTTGCAGTGATGGTTTATGAAAGATCAAGCGCAAAAGCAAAACGGGAGCAACAACAGCAGCACACCGGGACAGCTGCAGACACTGAAAAGTGACAACAATGATCCTCACCGCCATACTAGAGAAGAAGATGCGATAATAAACAAATTCCGAAAAGAAGGATTTTCGTCTCTAACTACAATACAGCGCAAGGTATTGCCGATAATTTCAAGAAAGATAAACTGTTTGCTGGTCGCTCCTACAGGCTCTGGCAAGACTGAAGCAGCAGTCCTACCTGTATTTACTATGCTTGCCCGCCAAGAGCATAGCATCGGCACAATTAGGGCAATATACATCACGCCTCTGCGTGCACTCAATAATGATGTCCTTCGTCGTATCGTACACTATGCGCAGTCAGAAGGCTTAAGAGTTGAAATTCGGCACGGCGATACCACTGCTCTGGCTAGGAAAAAGATAGTAGAAAACCCCCCAGATGTGCTGATAACAACACCTGAATCCCTTGGAATAATTCTAACAAATGATAAGATGCTGGCTGCACTAAAGGGCTTGCAATGGGTAATTGTAGATGAGGTTCATGAGCTAGTTTCCAATGAGCGCGGCGCTCATCTTTCAATAAGCCTTGAGAGACTACAAGCCGTTTCATTGCAGCAGATAACGAGAATCGGGCTTTCTGCTACAGTAGGCAATCTAAAGCAGGCGGCACAGTTTGTTTGTGGCACAGATAGGCACAACGCAGTAATTGTTGACCCTGCAAGTCGAGGATATGACATTGAAGTCAGGTTTGTAAAGGGATCACTCAACAATGTCGCCCATTTTGTTACGGAATATGTCAAGACCAATGACATTAAGGGCACGATCCTATTTTTTACAAACACCCGGGATGAGGCAGAATATCTAGGCACCATTCTGAAAAACCAGGGCGATATCAAAGTGGATGTTCACCATGGCTCGCTTTCAAAGGAGATGCGCGAAGAGACAGAGCACACACTCCGGTCTGGCATGGCAGGAATTGTTGTCTGCACAAGCTCGCTGGAGCTGGGCCTTGACATTGGTTCAGTGGATCTTGTTATCCACTATGGATCTCCTCGACAAGTTTCAAAATTGATGCAAAGGATTGGGAGAAGTAGGCACAACCAAAGAAGCTTTGCAAAGGGATTGATCGTCACTAACAATCCAGACGATGAGATAGAGTCGCTTGCGATAATTCGCCGAATGAAAAAAGGCTCAATTGAGGAGCAAAAGATACACGAAGGAGCGCTTGATGTTATGGCCCATCATCTAGTTGGACTTGCAATGCAGAGTCGCGATCCCGTTAACGTAGATACTGCATATGAGATTGTGACTCGGGCTTATCCGTTCAGGAACATCAGCCTATTTGATGTTGAAAGCTGCCTTGACATACTAGCCGGGCACAATGTCATCAAGTACGAGCGCGAAGCGCGTACCTATACCCGCAAGATAAAGGCCTACAAATACTACTTCGAGAATGTCTCAATGATACCCTATGTGCTGAAATTTGAGGTCATTGATTCGATAAGCAAGCGTAGAATAGGCACACTTGACCAACAGTTCGTTGGCGATTATGGTGAAAAAGGCAATGTGTTTGTACTCAAGGGATCACAGTGGCGTATTTTGTCTGTAGATGAAGCGCGGTTGGTCGTAAACGTCGAACCTCTTCGTGGGGCAGCAATCAACATTCCCTATTGGGTTGGTGAAATGATTCCAGTTGATTTCAAGACTGCAGAAGAGGTTGGAGTTGTACGCAACCAGGCGGCAAATAGTAGGATCAAGCTGTCGACATCCATAATGGATAACACAATGAAGATGCTTAAGGTGATACCTGATTCAAAGAATGTTGTAGTTGAAAGCTATGCTTCGCGCAACTTGCTGGTAATGCACTGTGCTTTCGGGTCAAAGGTGAACAATACTATTGCGTCCCTTTTGTCGACAATATTGTCATCACAGATTGGATACATTGTGGAATCCCGGTCAGATGCCTATAGGATCATGTTTACATCAAGTGCAAGAATAACACAAGGGAGGATTGAATCGGCGTTAAGAGATGTTTATGACCTCGAACCTGTTCTAATCGCAGCGCTGACTGGTACTCATAACATCAATTGGAAGGTATGGATGGTCGCCAAAAGGTTTGGCATGATAAGCAAGGAAGCAGTATATGATAAAAAAGTAGCACGAATGATCTACGACAGATATTCGAAGACACCTGTAAGCGCAGAATCTATACGCGAACTTGTACATGATAAATATGATATACAGCAAACTCAGCAGGTGCTTGATGGTATAAAGCAAGGCAAGGTCATAATCCATTGGCTTGAAGTGAATGAATTTTCAGATCTCGCAAAGCCGATAATAGAACATTCAACAAAGATGGCTGGAGCCATGCCTCTGAGTATTGAGAAGGGAGTTATAGAGCTTGTTAAAGAACGGCTCGAAAAGACAAAACATCGGCTTGTTTGTATCCGCTGTGGTAAGTGGGAGCGCGTAATGGAAACTAAGGATGTGCCCGAAGAAATATCGTGTCCGAACTGCCGATCCCGCCTTGTTAGTGCCACATTCTGGTCAGATGATGACATGTCAAGGATAATTCGGAATCGTCTTGCAGGTGGTAAGCTTACTCCCGAGCAGAACCATAAGTTTGAACGTGCATGGAAAGTAGCATCGCTTGTAAACAACTTTGGTAGGACCGCGTTAATAGTGCTATCTGGCCACGGTGTTGGTGCAGATACTGCAGCACGGATTCTGCGTAACTATGTCGACGAGGAACACGTATATCGTAGTATCTATGAAGCAGAAAAACAGTATGTGATAACGCGGGGTTTTTGGAGTGACTAGTTAAATGAACACTGGCTGTGCTAGTAATAGCAATTATTCAATAATTCATTTCTCTAAATAGAAACTCTCTATATAGGTGCCCGCTAGGAAATTGGCTCATTGCTCTTTGTTCTTTCCCAAATATCTGCAACCACCTCAAGCAAGGTTTGTTCTATAGAGCCGTTGAATTTCGTTTGCCATAATCTAGCAACGTATTCGCCAGCGGTAGTTTTATTCTCTAGGCGCTTTTCGAGTATGCTCAGAAAGTCTGGTTTGATTCCTAGATCGGAAATGCCCTCTCGTGCATATGCAAGCTGACTCCTGACCGTTTCAGTGATGTCAAAATGACTCTTAGCGTTAAAGCCCGATCTTACAACAGCCTGTCTCTCCTCTCTAATAGCTGATAACGGACGCAACTCTCTTTCTTCGTGGATGGCCTTATGTAAGTAACCAGTGAAAAACTCTATCATTGCCATCATGGTCTTTGGGGTGGGTTGTACAGACATCACTCTTGTCTCAACTCTGTACAAGCCAGCATTGATTCTAATACGGGCGTCATCATGACGCTCTTTTACCATTTCAAAGTAATCCTTTGCTATTACCGGTTTTCTTGAAATAATGTAATCGATATAATCTTCTACCCCTCCGAGGTAGCGAGGTATACTTGGGAAGCCTGAATTTTGCTGCTCCGATTGATCGTAAAGATAAATTCTTGGCTCATGGAATGAAAAGACCCTGCCAGCGAAAAGTCTGCTATTTGCCCCAAGCAATATTACAGATGGGATTAAATTCAGAATGTGGTTGAACATTTGTGCTGTAAAGTTGGGGTTTTTTCCTTGCAAATGAAGATGGAAGCCTTGAATGGCAGCTGCAACATGAAGCGCCTTGAGCTTTTGCCCGTCAATTTCTACGTCTGGGATTCTACTCTGCCACCTTGCGAGCCGTAGATAGCGCGGTTTCCTTGTAATGAGATCATTCTTTAAAATGTAAGGCGATGGGTTAGATCCCAAGAATACAGGGAATACATCTTCTTTGTATACTTTGTTGACAATTTGGTTAAGGTGCTCTATGAATTCTTCAAACTGCAAATTCAGCTGTGCAAGACGTTCAAATGAAACCGGCTCTGTTCTGTATTCAAGCTGGCATATGCCATATTCAAAGTCGATATCATGATATTGCCGTAGGAGGTCGATTACAGGTTTTGCATCAACTGGAGTTCCTCTCCTGTCGATAAGACATATCTCGATCTCAACTCCTACCTTGAAGTTCTCATCAATTCTTGCAGCGTGGTTACGTACTCGTGCCTTGAGTCTCTCTGCCTGGTTTA
>DAINRW010000080.1:0-5822 GCA_036741615.1 Nitrososphaera sp. | reverse complement strand
GCTTTTGGCTAGTGTTTTCAAATCCTTCAAAGGCACTATCTCTAATAACAGAATCTACTCGTAACGCTAATTGATTGCACCATTGTTTCGTTGATCCAAGGCGTACTCGTCAAACCTATTCTGCATCACCTTTGTTATATGCTCATAAATGGCATATGATCCCACCATAGCCTGCACTTTTTCTTTTTCAGTGGATGCGTTCGTCTCAATGACAATATATTCTGCAATCAATCTAAGGTTAATTTGGAACGAGCCATCATCACTTACCCATTGAAGTGTATAACCAGTATCGCTTCTTATCATGCCTATCCATCTAAGGTTCTTAAACCATCTGCCGATCAAGTAACGCATAACTTCTGAGGCCTTGATATGTAGTGGGATATATGTCTGCAATAATTGCATATACTCTCTGCCCCTTGGTTTCTGCTGTTGAAGTAGCTCGGTCTTTGACACTGCAATTGCGCCAGCCTTGCTAAGCCGATAACCTAATGGAGATTTTTCCACAACATTCATTTCTTCTAATCTATGGAGCGCCCGGGACAAGCTTTGTTGGTGAAGATTAAGCTTGCGCATCAAGCCTCTAAACGAGTAGTTTGATCCAGGTTCATTCAGTAAGGCCAAGATCTTGTTGTCATTATTATGAAAATCATCTAAACTAAGCGACTCTTGTGAGTTATCATCATCATTATCTTCTACTAGGATCTGAGCAGCCCTCACAGGCTTACTATTGATTACCTGCTTTTCTGCTGCAAAGTTCTCCATAGGGGTCTCATCTTTGAGAGTTGCTGTAGATTCGGTAGGACTATCGTTTTCCACTTGCATATTACAAGCGCTCCTGCACGATATAAAGCATAAAGTAATCAACTGGTGAGCAGGTAAGTGAAATGCTACTAGTATACTTCAATTGCGTCTTCCTTGAATCCCATCTCAGCCAGTAGACTCTTAGTCGCTTCGCGATGATCTCCTTGGAGGATTATCTGGCCCTCCTTGAACGTGCCTCCTGTGCCAATCTTAGTCTTTAGCTGCTTTGTAATTTCCTTCAAATCCTTTCTCTCTTGAAGTCCGGATATCACGGTGACAGGTTTTCTATACTTCCGGATATCCTTGGTAATCACTATGGCTGCCTCTTCCTTCTCGATCTCCTTAATCAGCTCGTCCATTGAATCATAGTCAGACACTGAAATGATTATCACCACTCACGCTCAAAAGTGTTTTCATAGAAAAATTTCAGGGGCGCACGTCCACAGGAATCGGGAGTTGAAATTGGCGCCCATAGCGATTGATAGTCACACTTAATTGGTCATTTACTTGCTTTTTGCGAACATATGTGGCGATTTGGGATGGATCTTTTATCATATTGCCATCTATTTCCTCGATAATATCTCCTTTTCTTAGCCCTGCATCATCGGCTGGGCTATATGGCTCGACTCTTGCAACTAGTGCTCCATCAATCACAGGAAGCCCGTAGTATCGTGCGAGCTGAGGGGTGACTTTTATTGATGCGACTCCAATCCAAGGCCGCGTTACCTTACCATTTTCTATCAATTCTTTCAATATTGACTTGGCGGTGTCGATGGGAACTGCAAACCCTATACCTTGTGCATAAGGCATATTAGCGGTGTTAATAGCAATCACTTCTCCCTTTGTATTGACAAGCGGCCCACCAGAGTTGCCGGGATTAATGGCAGCATCTGTCTGAATTAGCTCCAACACTCCAGTTCTTGTCTGTATGCTTCTATTCAATGAGCTTACTATGCCGGCGCTAACTGCAGGACCTCCAGTGAGCCCAAAGGGGTTACCAATTGCAATCACTATCTGACCCGCCTTTAGATTGTCGGAGTTACCAAGCTGTGCGGATGGAAGCGACTGTTCTGATTCTACTTTTAGTACTGCAAGGTCAGTGGTCTCATCACTTCCAACGACCTTTCCTCTGAGCACCTTGCCATCTGGTAGTGTAACCTTAAGCCTCTCTGCGTCGTCAATCACGTGGTTGTTCGTAAGGATATAGCCCTTTTCGTCTATGACTACCCCTGAGCCTACTCCTTCTACTGGAAATATCCTAAACATCTGGTCATGAAGCATCCTCACACTTGCAATGTTGACAACGCTCTTGCTTACTCTCTCAACTGCGCTAACAAGCACATCTTCAGGAACAGGTATCATGCTACTATATTGGAGGGGAGTAGGTAAATTGACCGGCTATTCTAAAATCAGGTCACACCAGATTACAGAAACAAAAAAGTACTATTCGAAATGCATGAAACGATATTGGGGTGTTTACTCGCCAGCGATGTACTTAACTCAAATCTTGCAGGAGAGAATAGAAAAAATTCAAATCATAATAGGAATGAACATATCGGAACTATAGTGAGAAGGCGGCAGGAAAGGTCAACAGTGCTCCTCCTTTCTACTATAATTTTTCATTAATAATATACAATCCAAGGTACAAGATTTTTTACTTAAAGTCGAATTAGCTGCGCATTGAAAGACAAAGACGAAAAGTCTAGCCTTACTTTGATAATTCTTTTTACGGTCTGTAAAACGCTGCAAATGTATCCGGCTCAGTAGAGCCAAAATCGCGTATGAATTGATCCCTGAGTAGCCTGCCATATACTACCAAGTCACGTGCCATCATACGCAACCTGTTTGATAATCTTGTATTCCGTATCTCATCACCTGTAAAGTCTTGTGGGCCATTTATCGATACTCCATAAGGCATGCTCCAACCATAGCACTGGCGTACTGCCGTGCGCATTTGCTCCATAACAGTAAGGCCTTTTTCATGTGATGCAACAATGTATCCAAATACTTTGCCAGCGAACTCTTCATAAAAGTAGTCAAGAAAGTTCTTAAGAGCACCGGACATTGAGCCATGATAGTCTGGTGATGCAAGGATAACAGCGTCAGCCCATGCGATAGCCTCAGTTGTATGCTCCACCTCTTTTGACGCAGGGGCACTTGGATCGTATAAGGGTAACACCACCGTATTGAGATCTAATAGACGGACTTCTGCACCTTGCTTCTTGGCGTATTCAAGTGCAATTTTAAGTGACCTTGTGCTGTAAGATCCCTGCCGAATACTACCTGCAACTCCTAGCACGTTGAATGTATCTCTCATCATCTAGTATATTATTGGACTTATCAAATTAATCGACTTGCTTTTGAGATAATTGGTCACATGATCAAATCATCAGCTCTTGTGTAGTGAGTGCGTGTATACCCCGGGGCATCTACAGCCTGGAGGCTGCAATCGATGAAAGAGCCTTTCACCTTCCTAGTTTGCGCCAAAAAAATGATATTCATTATTGCAAATAGATGACGAGGCGGTCGTCACCATTAGTCAATACCGTCTTGAATTAAATAGTGATACGCTTGGCGCAAGATAGACATTCAACAATTACTTGGCTTTCGCTCTTATCTATGACCTTAAACTTCTTTGAGCCACACGAAAGGCAGATAGGGCATGCCCTCTGGCGTATCACCATGTCCTCCCTACTACCACCTCTGGGGATTGCTATCCGAGCGAGCTAGTATAGTTATTCTCATAATGCCTCCAATCTGCTCTATTACATTCACGACAGCAGGGGGTACCAGATGTTCCCAAGGCTTACCATCTTGCATCAGGTGTCGAATATTAGTGCCATTATACTTCTCTTTTTCTGCAAAAACAGGGTCCTCAATGGCAATGCCAGGGTCTTGAGAGCGTGCAAGGTGCTTTACAAAGTCGTTACCGGAGTATAGCACATCAAATGGTGGAACCATTGACCGTAGATAGGCAAGCCACCGAGCATTATTCTCATCATTTGGAACAGGTATAATATAGCATTTTGAGAGATCTATCCCTGCTTCTTTTAATGCCTCATGAATCATTAACACTCTCTCGCCGGCGCTAAAAGGATCCTTGTAGATAAAATTGAACTGCGCACTACCTATCATTACGACGAGCTCATCGCATTCGCTTAGGATCTGTTTTGTAAGTGCTAGGTGACCTATATGGAAGGGCTGAAAGCGTCCCAGCATGAGTCCACGTCTTGTCATTGTGGTTTGCCTAGCTTAGTCTTCCACTGCTCTATTTCCTTTGCTTCTATCTTGCGGAAGATCGGCGCTACTTTGCCAAGTTTATGACCTGGAGGAATTGCTCTGATGTCCTTGGCTGACTCCCAGTTCTGCTCGTGAACACTGCTGTCCCCCTCAAGGTTGAGTTGCGCCCATACCTTTTCAGACGAAAACGGAATAAATGGTTCAAGCATAACCGCCAGGCTTCGTACTGTGTTCACCGATACATACACTGTCGTATTTGAAGTGTCCTTGTTTGCCCAAGGTGAGTTTGTCTGGAAATAATGGTTCATATAGTTACTATATTTTAGGATCCTCTTGAGTGACTTGTCTATCTCATTGCTTGACAGCAACTTGCCTGTTTCATCCACTGTTGTCGTCAGCTCTTTTTCTATTGTGTCGTCAATGTGTGATGGCTCAGGTACTATGCCTTGAAACGACTTATGCGTAAATGAAAGTGCCCTATTTATGAAATTGCCTATGTTAGCAATCAGCTCATTGTTTATCCTTTCATGGAATACATCAAAGTCAAAATTCAGATCATCCTGCGAATATGTAACTACTGACGCAATATAAAATCTCAAAAAGTCAGGGTTGAACGCTGATGTGAAATCCTTCAGACCAATATACCAGTTTCTACTCTTTGAAATCTTTTGGTTTTGCAGCATAAGGTGGCCCCTTGTAGGGATGTAGTCCGGAAGCTTGTATTCTGAATTAATGCCAAGGCGTATTGCAGGCAAGAAGAGGTAGTGGTGGTAGATTATGTCCTTGCCGATAAAATGATAAATCTGCGATTCATTCCAAAATTTCTTACCATTGCCGCCTCTATCGTTGACAAACTTAACAAGCGATGAGATATAACATAGGTGGTTATCGAACCAGCCGTAAAAGACTTTACCCTTTGCCTCAGACAAGGGTATTGGTACACCCCATGAGAGGTCCCGAGTGATGTCCCAATCCTGCAACCCTTCGTTTATCCAGTTGATTACATAATTTTTGACGTCTGGTTGCAAGTGTTGGTTTGACAAGAGCCAGTCTTTTAGTTTCTCTTGAAGGTTTGAGAGCCGGAAAAAATAGTGTTTGCTCTCCTTTTTGACAGGTGGCCTACCACATATTGCACACTTAGGCTCCAGTATCTGATCGGGGACGCGGCCACATTTTTCACACAAATCTGAATACTGGTTCTCTGCATTGCAGTAAGGACATCGGCCAATTACATATCTATCTGGTAAAAATTTGTCATCATATGTGCAGTAAAACTGAATTACGTTCTGGTCGTAGATATGGCCATTTTCGCGTAATTGTTTGAAGACATATTGGACAAACTCAAGATTTTCTTTGGAGCTTGTCTTGTAAAAAAAATCAAATGAAATACCTAATGATTCAAAATCTTCTTTGTCATGTTTGTTCCAGTATTCAACGTAATCTTGTGGGCTTTTTTTCTCCTTCTCAGATCTTATCAAGATAGGAGTTCCAAAATCATCAGTAGCGCAGATATGGTATGCCTTCAACCCGTTGAGTCTCAAAAAGCGTGTGAATATATCTGCCGGAAGATATGTAGAGGCTATATGACCAAGGTGTATCTCGCCGTTTGCATATGGGAGTGCACTTGTTATGACTGTGCTTTGAGTACGAGTTGTATCCGGCATTACACTTGCAATCAATGCACAGCATTTTAACCTAACTGGACTGCTGGTAGCGCTTCTGCTCTTCTGTCATCTGATCTATTTTGATGTCCATTGAGTCAAGTGCATAGCCTCCAACAT
>DAINRW010000079.1:0-5871 GCA_036741615.1 Nitrososphaera sp. | reverse complement strand
TAGGCGTGAGATTCAACGGTTTTATTGGCTTCTTTAACATGATACCTTTCATGGGGCTTGACGGCCAGAAGATCTTTAGTTGGAATAAGATCGTCTGGGTGCTGACAATGGCTGGGGCAATTGGGCTTTTTGTTGTGGGAGACTTGCTTTCAGGAGGAGGGACCACAGGCTTTTTCAGGAGATTCTTTTAATATGGTAATGGGTTCCATGTCAAGAGAAATCATTGGGACTCTATGCTTTACCTTCCATATTCCCTATCCTGTTTCTTAGGTATCCCACCGCTCTCTAACTAGGGCCGTTGCAAGAAAGTGCCGATGTCAAATGATGCTTTAACAACACTGGACATGTGACGCAACTGCCTGTCATTTTGCCGCTTGGTGAATCTCATCTTGCGCCCAATTGTACCTCAAAATCTAGAGGAGAATCGTCACGCAGTACAGTAAACTCCACAAAATCACCTACGGTCTTTTGAGCCAGACGAGCCTCGATGTCTTGAGCATCTTGAATTCGAATATTGTCAACAGCGGTGATTACATCTCCTCCAACCACAACAGGCAGTCCGTCAATAGTCATAACGCTGTCGCCGCCTCTCAATCCAGCGAGCTCTGCAGGACTACCTGGTTCAACAGAGAATATGAGAAAGCCGATAGTCTCCCGCAGGCCAAGTGTTTGAGCAATAGCAGGTGTGACATTGCTGCCTTCAATGCCAAGCCATGGCTCTATCTCGTCAGTAGCGTAAACATAATAAAATGAAGCTCCGACTACAGAGAGAAGGATAGCGAATGAGACGATTGAACTGAAAGGATTATGCAATTCATGATTTAATATGTAGCATTAAGCAATAATCTTTTCGAATAATCGCAAAAAAGAGGTCTGAAATAACAGTTCTCCCTTATTTCGACCGCACTCGAGGATACCTAATAATAGAGCTCCAGTATTATAACATCAGATATCATAATAAAGCAAGAATTGACGTTCTTTGGACCCCGTTGCAAACGCTATTTCCTCGAGTTTAAGTTCGATATAAGTTTCTATTAGCTCGCTACGAAAGAATGGCTTAAGATAGCCATTATCATTTTTTAGCGCATCAAGCGAATCTTGTAATGTACGAGGAAGTGTTTTTATTCCTAAGGCCTTCCTCGATGACTCAGACATTTTGTAGATGTTTTCGTTAACTGGATCGCCAGGATCCATCTTTTGTTTTATCCCATCAAGTCCTGCAGCAACAGTTGCAGAAAAAGCAAGATAAGGATTGGCGGACGGATCAGGGGCTCTGAATTCTATTCTTTTTGACTTGGGACTATTCTTCTCATTTACAGGTACTCTTAAAACAGCAGACCTATTTCCTCTAGACCAGGCAGCATAGACCGGAGCCTCGAAGCCAGGAACTAGACGATGATATGAATTTACAGTCGGAGCAACCAAAGCTGCAAGTGAGGCAGCATGTTTTAGCAATCCTCCAATAAAGTACCGTCCAGTCTGACTCAGCTCAGCGTAGTAATCGTTCGGATCATAAAATATGTTACTTCCTCCAGACCATAGACTCATACTTACATGCATTCCTGAACCATTATCATTTTCGGTGCTTCTTGGATTTTTCTCATCAAAGATTGGCTTGGGCATAAAATTTGCAACCTTGCCATGCTTCTTGGCAAGTGTTCGGACAACATCTTTGTATGTCTGTACGCTGTCCGCCGCCCTCGTAATTGTGTTGTACATAAAGTTTATTTCCATCTGCCCGCTGCTTGCAACTTCATGATTAAGATGGGTGACCTTAAAGGAGTAGTTTTTCTTCATCACATCAGCAACCTCGAATCTTAAGTCCAACAACGAGTCTTGGAATGGAGGTGCATCATAGCCTTGCTTCATGCGTATACGATACTTTCCAAACCTTTCAGATGATTTGATCTCTGGTCTTCCGTTCTCGTCGTATGTGATATCGTCAAAAACAAAACACTCAACCTCAGGGCCGGTTTGACACAACAGTCCTTGAGCCTTTAGAGCCTCCTCCAATATTTGAGGAACAGACCTGGGATCTTTAGCCAATCTGCCGTTACCAAAGCCTTCATAAACATCTGCAATGACAGTTACGATCCTATAGTTAGTCAACGGTAGCAGGTGTAGCGTCGACATATCAGGAACGAGTAAAAGATCGGATTCGTTTATCTTTGAAAACCCTGCAACGGATGAACCATCCAGTGCTGTACCTTTTTTTAAATCCTCAGAGGGGTTTCCTGTTTCACTAACGGTATACTTTGCTAAAAATTTTCCAAGCATATCGGTATATCTCAGTTGTACAAAGTCTATATCTCTAAATTCGAAAGATTCCGCACTATTTTTAAATGAATCGCTCAGTGTCATATTCATATTTGTTTTCTGTATAATATAAATTAGAATATTGTTTTGTTTTCTAATTCTAAATTTGAGGTAAATGGACATCTAGAGATGAAAATTTCCCTTCAATCCCATAGAAAAGCCATATCGCCTTCGGAATTAGAATAGCTCGACCAGCGTATCCGTTGGAGCATCAAAGCGTGCAGGGACTGTCAATACAAGCGTAAAAACAGCTCGCCCAATCCGTTCTCATAATTCGAAATATATTTTGAGCGTTGAGATAAGGGTTTATAGGTATCTGGTTTGCTATACCAAGTACCTTAATGCAAGGACCGCTTATGTGCTCCGTATGTAGGAGCGAGGTCGTGGTAACCGATCATGAATGTGGCGAAGTTATTTGCACCCGCTGCGGTGTTGTAGTTGATAGAATAGAATCTCCAGCTGTACAAGAATGGCGATCCTTTAGCGTTGACGACTTCTATCGCAAGAGCCGGACAGGTGGTGCCACTTCACTCGCACGATATAACAAAGGACTGCTTACAACAATAGGAAACAGCAGAGATACAAAGGAAAAGGGTCTTAACTTTGATCGGATAAGGGTCTGGGACTTTAGAATACAGGCAGCAAATGACAGGAGCCTGAAGCAGGCGTTGCCCGTACTTGAGCACCTGAAGGAGAGCTTGGCATTACCTGACACAATAGTAGAAAAATCAGCTTACTTCTACAGAAAGGCAGCAAGAATTAACTTGATTAAGGGCAGGACTGTTTCTTCTATCCTCGCTGCCTCAGTATACCTTGCGTGTAGGGAACT
This sequence comes from Nitrososphaera sp., assembly GCA_036741615.1. Classification (GTDB taxonomy): domain Archaea; phylum Thermoproteota; class Nitrososphaeria; order Nitrososphaerales; family Nitrososphaeraceae; genus Nitrososphaera. The sequence continues at coordinate 2,726 of DAINRW010000079.1, read as the reverse complement.
AGAGACACCAAGGACACTGAACGAAGTATCTTCTGCCAGCAATGTGCCACGAAAGAAAATATCCCGCGACTATAGACTTCTCGTACACACCTTTGATCCCAAAATACCAGCAATAGACCACGTAAGGTGCATAACACGTATTGCGAACAAGGTAGGACTCAGCGAAAAAACAAAAAGGATGGGCGTTAAGATTATGCGCCAGGTTATTGCCATGCAAGTATCTGCAGGTAAAGGTCCGATGGGGATAGCAGCCACAGTACTCTATATTGCTTGCCTCCAAGCAGGTGAAATGAAAACACAAAAGGAGCTATCCATTGCAGCAGGTGTGACAGAAGTAACCATCAGGAACCGCTATAGCGAGCTGAAGAAATACCTACAGGAATTTGCAAAGTCTTCTTCTGTTGCGATAGCGATATTCATGTTTGTCTTTCAATCACCCGTCTTGCTTAGTTCCGCAAGATACTCAGCAACTCTTTTGCTTTCATGATTTTTCTACACCATATCAAAACAATAAAACCATTTTCCGTAGAGCGAATAGTTACAGTTAGGAATAAGCAGCAGGCGGAGATTAGGGCGAAATCATTTGGTAATCCTCGCTGTGCGATAGATAGAGAGCGGCAAAAATTGAAAAAAATTAAGGCTTAAAGCGATTTCCTCAGTCTAGCAAGCGGCACTACTGCAACCAGCCGACCTTAATCTTATCTCAAGGTTGAAGCTAGAGAGTATCTCTTTACATCTTGTCCTGATAGTGATTTCTGTAACTTGTGAAAAGTTGGCTATATCTGTAAGATACATATGATAACCGCACAGACATGCAGAGATATACAGGTATGCGGACGCAATTCCAATAGGATCTTTACCAGACAGCAGTATATTGTCCTCAGTCTGACGGGCGATTTCTAACGCTAATTTTTGTATTCGCCAATCTATTCTTGCTTTGTTTGAAATCTTCGAGATGTACTTGTCCAGAGGAATGACGTGATCGAAAGTTGCCCGTGGAGTTTTGATCATCTCAGTTTCTATAGGGTTTGTCATACACATTGTCATTCTCTTATAACAGCGAAATGCTATGCGCAAAGATGACCTTTTGTTACTGCAAAAGTCAGTCGATTCAACAATCTCCTCCAACCCCCTGGCAATGCAGGATTGCTTGCATGCAAGATATACTGCTGCGATAGCATTGCCATTCACCGACATGCCTTTAGTATTATTTTTAGACGTATAGGTCCTGTATATTGTGGCCGCAGCTTCTGAAAGTGATCTTGGAAGAAGCAACTTAGAGCATATTTTCTCTATAACAGATAGCACTCTAGCGATCCTCCTTTCCTCTGAGGAAGCCTTGAGTCTAGCGTGGAGTTTCCGTACACAGGCGATACGTTCTGCGTTGGCTAAGTTGATCGGTTTTCCGTTATAATCTTTATCAGATACTCCAATTTCTGTTTGCAATCCATAGTTCATTAGTAAAGAACTTGTTTGTCCGCTCCCACGCATGTTTTTCAACCTATCATCTGAATTATTCGAATGACTCTCATGGCCGCAATAATCCATCTTCTCAAGCACTACGTAGCCGCACGACTGACAAATATACTCGCCATGATAGACATCAAAGATAATGTGCGAGCTGCATTCGGGACAACAGGGCTTTTTATCATTATCATTTTTTATTTCAGGAGTAAATAGAGTGATGCCTGACTCCATTGTTATAAGCACCCTCCCTTCCACTCTTGCACGTCCAAAATTAGATGGCTGCATAGTAAAGGCTCTGTCCCAGTGCTCATCAATTGACGTAAAGTTCTAATGGAATCTGCTGAAATTATTATGAGATTCATTTACAGGTAGAAATGTAGTGTATATAACTTATGCTTCAATGTTTCATAAAGTTAACCTAGATCTTAATTATATTTCATATCACAGCTATATATAAAACTCTTATAGTACATTTCTCGAGGAGCGTCAGCACCTTAGGCAGTATAGAGCGATCGATAATCAGCGCTTGATAAAAATTAACTATCAGATTTATTAACATCGCAGGGGCTGCACGGTAATGAATTACGTAGATGGTCCAAGTATACGAGGGAGAGAGAATGTCTAGAGGGCTAGCTATCTTTATTTTCTGGGCACTAGGTTTTACAATAGGTTCTGCAGGATATATCATGGTACCGAACGCAGTGTCGTGGTTAGGCAACATACTACCTGAAATTGTTGTTAACCAAGCAGTGCTAGGCTCTGTTTTAGCAGGTGTAGTCGGCTCAGCAGTTACCACGTTCACTGTCATAACTTGGGCGAACAAGAGTCCTTAATTCTTATTTTTTGACTTTTTCCTAGCGCTTTTGATCTATATTTCGTCTAACCATGTGTCATGTATGATAGACACAGTTGTCTTGGCTATTTGTCAATCGACCTTTTCAGCGTTTGAAAGAACACCAAGGTGACTTGGCGTACGATCTTGGTTTCATGTTGACTTCAGTATCATCAGGCGGCATAGCTGGATTCTTGATTGGCTACGCTGTGAAAAAGGGAATAAAGATTATACTGAGCATAGCAGGGCTCTTTTTAGGAGCGCTGGCATATCTGAACTACAGGGGGTTGGTGACTGTTGATTGGGAGAGCATCGCATCTGTTTCTAATAAAGCCATTTCAGAATTCTCAGTAGGCAGCGCAAACTATGCATCTTCAGTAATGGACAGCCAAGTTGTGCCCACTATGATGAACTTTGGAGTACCGCT
>DAINRW010000078.1:0-5948 GCA_036741615.1 Nitrososphaera sp. | reverse complement strand
CTTAGCATAAGGTTTGCATATCAAAATGCAATGGAGCTCACTGACGTAATATCTCCACGCCTTGTCGGAGATGTACGGCAGGCAGCAAATGAAACTGAAGGTGTATTGGGGTCAGATGATATCAAGATGCGCCGGGTCGGAAGCGAGATCTTTGTGGAAGCCACGATTGCACTACCTGCGCAAATAAGCTTTGAAAGTGCGCATGACATAAGCGCTAAAGTTGAAGACAATATTGCTAAGAGTCTCTCAGGAGCCGGGATGCGTGTCAAGCCAAGGAACATTACTGTGCATTTTGAACCTGTGCTTGGTGCTAACATGCCGCCTGAGTTGTTAATTGAAAGTGCAGCCTCCCGCGTTAATGGCGTAAGGGGGGTTCATAATGTCATTATTTCAAAGATAGCAAACAACCACTCAATGGATGTGTCGCTTCACATTCAAGTCAATAGATCAGCGACTCTTGCCGAGGCTCATTCGATAGCCAATGCAGTCGAAGAATCCATAAAGGACCGGTTGGCATCTGTAGAGAATATTACCGTGCATCTAGAGCCCGTAATATCCGATGTTGTTGGAATGGAGCCGATTGAGGAAGGTACTACAATGCATGATTCCATAAGGGGCATGCTAACTGGTGGTGCGAGTAGTGTTAAAAAAATAGACCGGATTGGAATATACAGAACAGCAGAAAATACATTCAAAATTGATATCAACTGCTCCTTTAGCAGCGAGATGACTGTAGAACAGATTCATGATCGTGTTTCAGAGATTGAAAAAGAGATTAGGACAAAATATCCTGGATCAATTGTAACAATACATGCAGAGCCTAGTTATTGAGGTCGCCTTAATGTGCAGCTTCTCTGCTCCTGCAGCCGCACTGCCGGTTTGCTCTGCCTTTATCTTTTTTTGTCCCGATCAGCAAAAAGGTCAATAGATTTATTCTGCTGCTGTTTTGAATAATATGCTTCCTCTCTGCTGCAATGGATAGAAAAAAGAAAAATTGCGAAACTTTATTGATTGATGTAAACGTAAAGTAGTTTGTACCAAGCTTTTGCCATCAGCAATCACGGTTAGCCCTAAGCTCATAAGGCAATTGATGCCTCCGCGTTCATTCTCTTCAAGAAAAGGAGATAGCGGCACGGTCCTCGTTGCAGGCGGAAGCAGATTCTACCACGGAGCACCTGTGCTTGCAACTATGGCCGCGCTCCGTTCCGGGGCTGACTTGGTGTATACTGCCGTTCCGCGTTCTATAATCACTGCAGTCCGGTCATTTTCTCCTGCAATAATTGCACTTCCCTTGCCTGACGACAAGCTGACTAAAGGTTCAACAAACCGTCTAGTCGCCATGCTTCCAAAAAATGCGGACGCTGCTTGCGTCGGTATGGGGATGAGTTTAGATCCTGAAGCTCTCACTCTGCTCGTCGGAAAGCTGAAGCATTTCGGCACGAAAATTGTACTTGATGCATCTGCTCTTGTACCTCAAATTCTGGAAGAGATTTCGGATACCAAGATAATCGTCACTCCTCATATGGGTGAGTACAAACGGCTTTTCGGTAGCGAACCGGGATCAACTAAGGAAGAAATGATATCAAACGTGCACAGCTTGGCAAAGGAGCACGGGATAACGATTGTACTGAAAGGGTGGACAAATATTATTTCTGATGGTGAACAGGTCGCAGCTATAAAAAGGTCGACGCCAGCGATGACTGTGGGAGGCACTGGAGATGTGTTATCTGGATTGACTGCTGGCATGCTAGCCAGGATGAAGCCATTTGAGGCAGCAGTTGTAGCAATATATGTTAACGGTATTGCAGGCGCTCTAGCATTCAAGCAAGTAGGGCTGCACATGATTGCGACCGATCTAATCGACAAACTGCCTATGGCAATGAAGCGGTTCGATAAGATCAATGAGATTCGTAAGTAGGGAGGGAGCGAGTGACAGATAGATACTGTCCCCAGATTCATATTATCTCAATTATGAAGTGCAACTTTTTTAATAGAGCATCTGTTCTCACAAATTCGTATGGGTGAGAATAATGAGGTCACTGAAGAAAAAGAAAAACAACAACAACAACAACACTATATTACATTCGAAGAGTTTTCCAAGGTGCAGCTCAAGATAGGCAAAGTTATTCATTCTGGAAATATAGCTGGCATGAAGAAGGTCTTCAAGGCAACGATCGATCTTGGAAATGAACAGAGGGAACTTGCAGTTGGTGGCGCTCTACATTACAAGCCAGAAGAATTTGTTGGCCGATCAGTGGTTGTCTGCACTAATCTTGAGCCAAAAAAGATAGGCAATATAGTATCTAAAGGCATGCTCTTGGCAGCAGACGGACCTGACGGGAGACCAGTATTTCTAACTATAACTGAAGACATTCCGCCTGGTGCATCAATTCATTAAAAAACGAGCTAAACCGAATATTTTGTTTGCCGTTGCAAAAGAATGTTCACTTTTGAGCTTTGCAATGCGTTGGACTAGGGGTTCTCCAATCCATTTATTTTTGCCAAAAATGCGTAAATAGCAGTATAGTCTTGATCCGAAAAACCGATATTATTTGCCGCACGGAACATCTGTTCTGCAAGAGCAGTTTGTGGGAGGGTTAGGCCGTTCAACTGCGCGGTTGTAGTTGCAAGCTCTAAATCTTTTAACATGTTTTTGAGATGGAATGATGGTGAAAACTCTTTTTTTATCATCTTTGGCGCTTTGATTTCAGACAGGCCAGTTTTGAAATATGTAGAGTTCAGTATTTTGATAAATATCGAAGGATCAATGCCTGCTCTCTTTACAAGTGTCATTCCTTCAGATAGGGCGCAAGCGATAAGCGCGATATTTAGGTTCAGGGCAAGCTTGATGTTATTTGCTGATCCGTCTGCCTCCCCTACATAAAATGTCGTTCCTAATTCTTCAATCACCTGCCTGACTTTCTCAAATGCATGCTTGCTACCTGATACTATAGGCACAAGATTACCTGTCTCCGCTGCAGCTGGGCCGCCCATAACTGGAACGCCTAACATCTCTATCCCTGCACTGCGGAGACGTTGAGCACAGTGCTCTGATTGGGCCGGCGAAATCGTGCTTACATCAGCGACTATCAGATTATTATTTTCAGATTCTACAACTCCTTCCCTCCCAAAGAGCACAGTCTTTACAGCATCAAAATTGGTGACGATTGTTATTACAAGGTCACAAGCTTGTCCAAGCTCCTTTGGGCTCGAGGCTATTGTGGCCCCATTTGAAAAATGATGCGACTTTGACCTAGTGCGATTATAAACCGAGACTTTGTGCCCGTTATTGATTAGCCTTTTTGCAATACCTGAGCCCATTAGACCAAGCCCTGCAACGCCTATTCTCATATAATTGAGGTGCTCTCAATATTCTAGATAATAAAAAACTATGCATATTAGCAAAAAAGATACAGACAGGCAAGAACGAAGGAAGGATAACTGCGCCCCCGTCCCCCAGAGGTGGCATCGGCTTTATAGACATGTTTTTGGCATAGACAGGGGCAATGCGAGGTCTATGGCATAGTGGAGGAGGTGCAGCCTTTGAGGAAAAGAAGAGCAAGTCCATAATCCATCCATTTGTAATCAAAAACTATAATGGCCTCACGATAAATCCCTACCAAGGATGCAGTCACCGCTGCGCATACTGTTACGCCACATATGAGTGGTCCCCTGAATTTTATGATAAGATATACGCCAAGAGCAATGCACCCCAGGTACTTGAAAAAGAACTCGCTGCATGGAAGAATCACGATACTATTATGCCAGTAATGGTGTCTTCCGCCACAGATCCGTACCAGCCAGCAGAGTTGCGTTTTCAATTGACTAGAAGGTGCATTCAGGTTCTGCAGAAGTATAATGTACCATACTACGTGTTTACCAAGTCTACATTGATCGAGCGTGACTTGGAGCTTCATAGGCAATATCGGCACAACTGCTTTTTGGTATGGTCTGTAACCACATGTCATGAGAAGACAAGACGAGTCATCGAGCCAGGCACGGCTCCCACTAGCCGAATTTTTAAAACAATCGAAAAGTTTGCTGAGGCGGGCCTGTGCTGCGGCGTCAATGTCGACCCAATAATACCTCTTGTCACAGACACTGAGCTCGAGATGAATGGGCTTGTTGGAGCTTGCAGGGAGGCTGGAGTACGGCATGCCTTTGGTGCACCATTGAGGTTGCGAGGAGATATCTGGGAGAGAATGAAGCTTGTGCTACGGCTACTTGGGATATCAGATGGCATAGAACGATACAAGGAGATATACGGCTTTGAAGAGCTGGTTGGGTCAAGCTACGTCGCAGCAAAGTCAAGTTATATTAATAAAATTATACGCAAGTTGGAAAGCATAATCCAAAACAACGGAATTAGATGTGGTTTTCCCGACTATCTCGGTCCTACGACTGTCGATAAATCCACACTCGGGCAAACTACACTACAAAGATTCCTAGGCTCGGCTAACTGAGGCCCTTGTCGTGTGGCGATGATATGGACGTGGTAATCGTCTGGTGCCGCCGTAGGATTTTCTTTCTACTCATCTTGGCTTGTTACGCACAACAAATATCGTCTCACACTCACAGTCTTTGTCGATCCTTACTTGTCTTCCACACTTTGGGCAGACAGCAAGTCGCACGGGATTCTCGCTATTCTCAACGAAGATGACAGACATACATGTTCACAGAGTACTATTCCTCCCCCAAGTTAATAAGATTTTAGAGCATTTTGGATATACTCTAATGATTCTATTTCTAATTTGGCTCTTTAGAACATTATATTTGATTAATATCAAATAAAATTAAAATTTTAACAGCTTACAACAATTAATAGCAATGCGCTTGTTTCCCCGCTTATGATAGAATACAAGAATCCAACTCCAACAGTCGACGTTATACTAGAACGCGAGTCCAAGATTCTGATGGTAAGACGCAAAAAAGATCCATACAAAGATCACCTTGCCTTGCCTGGGGGCTTCGTTAACGAAGGAGAAACCGTCGAAGACGCAATGAAGCGGGAGGCAATGGAAGAAACATCACTTGAGATACATCCAATAGATATACTAGGTGTTTATTCTGACCCAAGACGTGATCCAAGAAAGCATATAGTGACAGTAGTTTTTGTTGGAATAATTGTAAGTGGAGATCTCAGGGCCAATGACGATGCGGCTAGCATCGAGTGGATCCAACTGGATAGCATAGACCAGCTCCAGCAACAGAAGATGTTGGCATTTGACCATGCTCAGATACTCCGAGATTACCGCCAATGGAAGTCCACGGGCGGCACATTCTGGTCTACTAAGAGAAGAAATTATTAAAACCCATTCAGTTCCAAAGATTTACATCTTGCACGCTGAAAAAGATATCCGGCTCAGAATAGACCTATTGGAAGGCCAATCAAGTCTAATTGCTAAGATGCTCACCCGGGCCATCTCTGAGCACAATGAGGTTGTATTCGGCGAATACGCCAAGCGACTCGCCGTCAACCGTGGCAAGATCGAAGAATTGCTGTGGGTTTTGGGCGACAAAAATATCTCTGGCCAAAGTGTCCTTGACACGCAGGTTAGCAGCAGCAAAAACGACACTTTCCTACCTGTCCGGGAGGTAATTGAAAAACTAAGGAAAGGCGAACTCAATATGGAAGAACTCTCACCAGACACTCAGACAATGGTAAGAAAAGGCGCAATGGAGATGAAAAATGCCAAAAAGGGTTGACTGTGTGTTACTATCCATAACGTCTAAGTACCCTGACACAAGATTGAACAATGAATACTAGACATTAGGCAGTATTTGCTAGCTGCTGCCATTTATTAGGTGCCTTCTGAATATCCATTAGGGGGCAGGTTTATTCAGATTGACAATTAAAGTAGAGAGGAATTCTGAATTTACAGATATTCTTCTTAATAACTTGTTGCAAAAACATAACGAAAGAGCTAGGGAAGGCAATGTAGTACATG
>DAINRW010000077.1:2961-5963 GCA_036741615.1 Nitrososphaera sp. | reverse complement strand
AAAAACGGAGACATCACTTACAATAACTTCATAAATCCTAATCGATTTGCCAATGTCAACGTGGGTTCTCCAAAAGAATCAGTTGGGATAACAGTCAAGAAAAATGTTGACTTTAGTGAATGGTATAGCCAAGTTGTTCTAAAGACTGCCCTTGCTGACTATGCTCCTGTCAAAGGGTTCATCGTACTTCGTCCTTACGGTTACGCAATTTGGGAATCGATAAGGGATATTCTCGACAAGCGGTTCAAAGAGACTGGCCATCAGAATGGCTTCTTACCTGTGCTAATACCTGAAAGCCTGTTGGCAAAAGAGGAGGATCACTTTGCAGGGTTTACGCCGGAAGTGTTCTGGGTTACTAAGGCAGGCAATAAAGAGCTTGATGAAAAATTAGCGCTCAGGCCGACATCTGAAACCCTTGCATATTCAATATTTGCAAAGTGGATAACAAGTTACCGCAATTTGCCACTCAAGATCAACTTTTGGAACTCTGCGCTGAGAGCTGAGATCAAGTCGACCAAACCCTTCATTAGGACTTCCGAATTTTTGTGGCAGGAGGGCCACACGGTACATGCCACCGAACAAGAAGCAGAGCAGGAGGTCGTGAGTATAGTTGATATTTATAAGGATTTAATAGAGAACAACCTTGCTGTACCCGTTATAGCTGGATACAAGACTGACCGAGAGAAGTTTGTCGGCGCAAAGTACACAATGACCCTTGAAGGTTTGATGCCTGTAGAAGGGAAGGCTCTTCAGATGGGGACTTCGCACCATCTCAGTCAGAATTTTTCAAAGCCGTTTGGAATAAAGTACCTTGGTAAGGATACCAAGGAGCATTTTGCGTGGCAGACTTCATGGGGAGTTTCTTGGCGCCTAGTAGGTGGGTTGATAATGGTTCATGGTGATGACCGAGGCTTAATCCTGCCTCCACAAGTCGCACCAATACAGGTAGTAATAGTGCCTATACATAAGGACAAGAATGCCAACCTGGTCAAGGAAAAGGCAAGGGAAATAGAGTTTGAATTAAAAAATAACGGTATAAGAGCATACCTGGATGACCGAGATGAATACACATCTGGTTGGAAGTTTAACGAATGGGAAATGAAGGGTGTCCCGCTGCGTATAAACATAGGACCTAGGGATATTGAAGAGGGACAGGTTGAATTTGTCAGGCGTGATACAAAGGAAAAAAGACCTGCTGAGCGAGGGAAGCTTGTACATATTGCAACCTCGATTTTGGCGCAGATACAGGGGAGTTTGCTTGCAAAGGCAAGAGAATTTCTCGAGGAGAACACTTTCAAACCTGCAGATTTCGAGAGCTTTAAATCGATAATTCAGACTAAGGGAGGGTTTCTTCTCGCAGGCTGGTGCGGCCAAGAACAATGCGAGTCCAAGATAAAGGAAGAGACAGGTGCAGATATCCGAGTGATACCATTTAACCAGAACCAGAAGCCTGCCACATGCATTTACTGTGGTCAGGAAAGCAAAAAGTCAGCAATATATGCAAGGGCATACTAATTGGTAACACTTGAAGATCTCTTTCCATTTGGAACCGAGCTTGGATACATAGGCATCATCCTCATAAGTTTCGTATCTAGCTTAATTCCTTTTATCCCGATCCCTTATTTTCCGGTCTTAATAACTGCTTCATTTAATACTAATTTCAATCCACATATAATCTCCATTATCAGTGCGCTTGGCATAGTCGGAGCAAAGACAATAATCTTCTTTATCAGCTATTATGGTCGCAAGATTCTAAGTGACAAGACAAAGAAGAGAATGCGTCCACTACAAAATCTGGTAAGCCGGTATGGCTGGTTTGGAGCGTTTATAGCTGCTCTTACTCCGATACCTGATGACCTTGTCTACATTCCACTTGGTCTTGCAAAGTACAGCCCTTGGAAATTTGCAACGGCAACATTTGCTGGGAAATTCTTGATGAATGAATCGATTGTCTGGGGTTCGATTTTTCTTGGGAGACCTTTTGTCGAGGATATATTATCATCAGATACGACAGACCAGACGTCATTAATTATAGCAGCAATAGTGAGCACTATAGTGCTTGCAGTCGTTGTATACTTTTCGCTCAGAATAGATTGGGCAAAGGTAATTGGAAGGTGGTTTCCTTGGGCGCTGAAAAATAGTAACGAAGAAGAAGAGGAGGAGGATCTTAATGATAACAATAAAGACAATAATCACAACACAAAAAAAGAGCCCTAGGAAAGGCTTTATCTACTATCCTTGTCTCTTGTCATTAAGCTCGATATAATCTTCATTGATGCCAGTTATGCAGTCAGTAACCACGGCTTTAACTCGTTGAAAGTGTAGAGTACCCTTTGGTATTTTGTCCGCCTCTTGCATCGCAGCCAGCCGTCCTTCAAGCGCACTTTTGTGGTCATCACATACTACCGCAAGCATATACTCCCCATCTTGAGATTTTACTGAGATCACATATGAAGGGGGCAGCTGACATTCTTCTCCTTCAACCTTGGCAGAGCAATGCTCGGGCAAAAGCACATTATCTTCTGTATTGTAACGCAATATAATAATATCTGACTTTTGAACCATCAAAGTCATCAATCTCGAGAACTAACAAATTTTTGTGTCATTCGTTTTCCATCAAGTGAAACCTGCATAACGACTGTTAAAGAGTGATAACATAGTCGTGCTAACAGTAGCATGAATATGGTATTCGGTAGAATATTTAGAAATACTTGAACGATTAAGAGAAAAATTTCTAACGCCGTATGGTTTATGTGACTCCAAGAACATAATTGATGTAACTATTATATATTCCTATTAAATAGGAATGTATCGAAGCTATTGCAAGTTGATAAGCAAACACTTCGACTTTTGGTCAAGCGCAGGGCGATGCTCCGGGTGCTCTCTGTCCTCTCTAAGCAAAAGGAAAATACATTGCCCACTCGTGTACTGCTTCAGAAGTTAGGTGCTAACAACCTTCACCATGTAATATTGCAGGCAGAGAGGGAAGGTTATATTAAACG
>DAINRW010000077.1:0-2861 GCA_036741615.1 Nitrososphaera sp. | reverse complement strand
TGCCTATGGGTAGCAGAAGAAGAAAAACTCTGGTAAGGCCTGCAAGAAAGTCTCGCAGAGTAGATGGAAGGTGTCCAAAATGCACCACGATTGTCAAGTTTAATGTGTCCGGCCCCGTTGGCGACGAGATCTATGAGTGCACTGGCTGCATGTCCAAGTTCCACATAGATGAGTTGTAAAAAACTTAATTTGTGCCAATTGCGTGGAAAGCCCGCCCAGCCAAAGCAAAAATCACTATTTAGTTATTTTATTTTGCGTTTAAAGGGTATCTCGCGCTCATGCTCCAGCTGTATGGTACTGTGGGTTATATTGTAGCGCTCGACCAAGACCGTGTTTATTTCAGAGAGGATCTTGCTTGACTCGCTGAGCATCTGGTCGCGTATCACCACATGGCCACTCAGCGCGTCCATTCCTGTTGATATCGTCCAGATATGCAAATCATGAACATCCACCACTCCATTCAGCTGCTTGAGAGTTGTCAATATTTCTTGTGTATCGAGTTTCGACGGAGCGCCCTCTAGCAATATATGAGTACTACTTCGCACAATAGAGTAGGCACTTCTTGCCACCAGACCTGATATCATAAAGGCAACAAGTGCATCCACAACCGTGATGCCAGTGTTAAGAGCAATAAAGCCAGTAACGATGACTGCGACAGATGAGATTGTGTCGTAGACAACGTGAATGAATGCACTGTTAATATTGATACTCTTGCGGGCATGATGCTTTAGTAGGAACAGCACTGCTAGGTTACCTGCAAGACCAATAGTTGCTGTCAGTAGTAACAGGGGCGCATCTATTATGTGTGGAGACATGACGCGGAGAAACGCTTCATATAACACCCACAATGAAATAGCTCCAAGCGCTATACCGTTTGCAAGAGCAACCATTACCTCCACTCTGTGATAGCCATATGTCATTGCGCCAGAATGGCTTCTTGCCGCCATTGTTATAGCAAAAAGACTTAGTCCAATTGCCATTACATCAGTGAACATATGCACTGCGTCGCTTACTAGCGAAATGCTATTACTCATAATTCCACCTACAACTTCAACAATCGCTATTGCAGCAATGACTATAAACGAAAACATCAGCATCTTCTTGGGCCGCAGCAAGCTAGTTCCCAATGTGATTGGTCTATACTGCTTTTCGGTATTTACAGATTGTTTCCGCTTACTTGGAAAGCGTCAATTGTGCAGGATTCTTGTATTTTACAACCTGAGAAACTCCTTCTTTTGGATAGATACCGTATATAAGGGGAGCTTTGGCCACCGTAGAATCCTTTAGTGTGACCATGATTATCTGGCTATCTTTTGAGCGTTCAAGCAGTACCTTTGACAGTCTGTCAGTGTTCTCAGCATCAAGATGTGCGTCAACTTCGTCCATCAAATAAAATGGCGATGGTTTGAGCGACTGAAGGGCAAGCAGGAACACAGTAGCAGCAATCGTTTTTTCGCCACCAGACAGCGTAGTTGACTCACGCGGCACCGTCTTACCAGGGAACCGCACTAATAGCATCACACCACTTGAAAAAATATCTTCAGAGTTCTCGATCTCAAGCCACGCCGATCCCCCTGTCATTTTCTCAAATGTCGAGCGTATGTCGCTGTCAACTTTCTGAAACGCCTCCATGAAAACCTTCTCTTTTTCTCTCACTATCTGCTCTATGAAGGAAATGATGGAATTATGCTCACTTTCAAGCTGGTTGCGCCTAGTTGACATACTGCGGTATCCATCCATTACCTGTACGTACGCCTCATCTGCGCGGAGGTTAATCCTTAACTTGACTTCTTCATTCTCTTCAGTTAATTCTTTGATCGCAGTTTCAACATCCATCTCATCAAGGAGATCCCTGTAGCCAAGAGAGTGAAGATTGTTGATCTGATGAGATTCTTCTGCAGTTAAATCTGCAATGTCTTTTCGAAGCAGTGCCGACTCGCGCTCTATTAAGTTGTATTCCTTTGACATTTTGCGATCGCTCTCTGAGAGTGATTTTATCTTGCGCTCATATTCTTGTAATACACTATAGGCGCTACCTGAAGAAGCAATTATCTGCTGCTCCTCATCCCTGAGTCCTTTGAGTTCTGCTTCAAGTGATTGCGACTTCTTGTATATATCTTGTATCTGAAGTTTGCTTTCTTCTAGTTCAAGGGAAAGGCGTTCATACTCCTGGTCCATCTCGGCCAGATGCTGCATATCAAGCTCTAGCTTGGCTTCCAGCCCCCTAAGTATTGATAATGTGTGGCCAAGTTCGATATTGGCTAAGTCCAATGACTTCACTATATGAGTGCGGGAGATGTTCTTTTCAGCAAGTTTATTTTTGCTTGAAGGCTCTTCACTTATGCTTCGTAGCCTTAACGATATCTTTTCCATGGCAGGCGAAAGCAGGGCAAGCCTCTTTGAATATTTCACAAGATCTGTAACATATACGTCGACTTCTGACTGGAGGGCTTGATTATCTAATATGAGCTGTGAGACAGACTTTTCTTTCGTTTCTAAAGATTCTTTTTCTTTAGTAATGCTTCTTTGGACATCTCTAATAAAAAGTTCAAGTTGAACTTTCTCAGATTCGCCATCAATTATGCGCTTTGAGATATCATGAAGCTCCATATTTTTCTCCTCAATAAGCTTGGACAGCTTCGTTATCATTGTACGTAAATTTTCTACAGATTCGCCAAAAGTTATTGCCTTTGTCATATCAATTATCCTTCCTCCAAAGTCGGCCAACATAGAACCTCCTTCTGGTTCAAAGAGCTCACCATCAATTGACACACTCCTATATCCCTTCCTTGATAACATGAATGCTGTAGAGGAATTTCTTACAAGCAGTATGTCTGAGAAAAGAAATGCTGGCAATTTCT
>DAINRW010000076.1:0-6001 GCA_036741615.1 Nitrososphaera sp. | reverse complement strand
TAACAGCACCATTATCATCTACGACAGGTACTCCGTTAAATTCTCCTGCAAGAAGTCTTGAACTTATTTGTTCAGCGTTGGTATTTTCTTTTGCTACAACCACTTGTGGAGACATCAAATCATAAGCATTCATGTTTTTGGATCACGACAATGCTATCTTGATCAGTATCATTTATTATCATTTCAGATATGAGGTAAGCAAAAATAACGAAAAAATAATAGAAGCAGCCTGCATTCTCCTCACAGATTTCTTAGCTCCATCCTAGTTTACCATCAACAGCTATACATCTTCCTTGATCAAGAGATTTCCTAGCCCAAGTCTGATAAGAGAATAGGAAAATGAAATCGCTTTATTAACAGAATAACTGTGAAATTTTTGTATCATTTCATAGGATTCTTCTTTGATGTTGTAATCACCTTCTGCCATCCATCTCGTGGCATTCAATTGTGATAATTTAAGTGAAGAAATCCACATCATCCCTTCATAATCTATCTTGCCACTCCATTTGTATCTGAAAGTCCTCTTGTTCCAATACCCGCCGCTCCCTTTCGCATTATGGTTGCTGCAATAATAAGCATATTATCATAAAGTCATCTCAAATGCTTATACTCCTTATCCTTCAAAAATATAGATACCAATGAGTGATACACAAAATAACGATAAATCAAACGAAAAAAGGAAGGAAGCCGAGCAAGAGCTAGGCATTGTCCAAGGAATGGAAGAAAAAGAACCCAATCCTGACACAACTGGTCCCGAACAAAATCTTAGACAAAAAGCTGCAACAATGAATGACAAAAGCCAAGAATCAAATGAACCCGCATGAATCTGTCACCTCTAAAAAGACCTGATTATTTTTTTCTTCTTGGATAACCTTCTCCTCTACTATTCTGACTTGTTCTTCTTCTTTCGCTGATAATACTACTGCGGTATCGTTGAAGGATGATGCTGATGTGCTTATAGGTCGGCGTCTGCTCGTTCCTGCTTTCAATACTTTGGCGCTCCTCTGGTCCCCATCCGTTTCAAGCGTACGCTAATCTCCTCGAGATATGCGCCAGAAGAGGGATTTGGGCCCTTGATTTCCTCTTGAGAGTTTATTTCTTTCATAAATAGCTAGAATGATGAAATTAGGTTAAAGTTTGCGGCTTGTTATACCTAGCTATCTCGGGTTATCCGATATAGATATGTGGTTTTGATAACAATATCAAAGAGTAAATATGGAGCTTAATTTCACAGAGGTTAAATAATATTCTGAGCCTTATTTCTTACAATGAAGAAGTGTTGTGACAATTGTTCACGGGAACTGTCAAAATTTTCATTCTTTAGCTCTGAAAATAAGAAGATCTATAGGTATAATAGTGCTATCCTATGTCGGAGTTGCTTTGATGAGGCTCGTTCTCGCCACCATCAATTAGAAAAAGAACAAGAATAACAACCTTGAAAAAAAAGGCTGTGGTTTTTATTCATAGATCGGTTTTCCTTCAGAAGTATAACCTTTGATCTTTTTGCCAGGAGGCGGTGGCGCATTAGTAGGATGGGTAGGCTGAGGCGTTGTTTGGTCTTTGACTTTCTCCACAGTTTGATCTTTCTTGCGGCGTAGCTTATCTAGAAAGCCCATACTAATTGTGTTATTCGATTGCAAGAGATAAAAGCATTACAAGGAAGAAGGTATAAAAAATACAATTTTAAGACCAAAAAGTATGTAAATTGAAGAAAATCAAATAAAAAGTCTAAACGACGGTGAATTGATGCAGACGTATAATCAGATTAACTTTGCATTCTGATCACTAAATTAAGAATATGATTCCCCACCTCTTAATAATGCAGTATAGGAATTGTATCTAGATGAAGCGGAGTTGTTATTGGTGGTTGTGGCGGCAGCAGCTGCAACTTCGGCACCGTGATGGTATGTGGATATTTATGCGCCACTTTGAGAATTGGGATAAAGAGGTCGTTAAAGAGATCCAATATGATAGTTTATAATGAAAAAAAATCGATAAGAGTAGTACCTTATCGTTCAGTCAGTCAAATAAAAAAAACTCTTTTTTGCCTATGCGAATGGTTACAATCACTTTGTTGTAGTAAGGAGGAGATTCACAATTTGATTATTTTATATATCACAAATGCCGTTGCCTGGGTATCGGTCTACAGTAATTACCTTCCTACACCTGTAAAAGTGGCGTGGGTCATACTTTCTTCTTATTATCGTCGTGCCTTTGTTGTCGATAATCCTTCTCATAAAAATCAAGCAACATCGTTATGATCTGGGCGTAGGTGGAATGAAAGCTGTCATTGGATGCTCTAACGTCCTAGATAGTTTGCAAGCCATAATAGATCCGATGACCTTTTTATTTCTATGGAAAAGGAGATTATTGGCGAACGTCGTTTCCTGATAGAACCCATTCAGAATAATAATAATAATAATAAGGTTCACTTCACGCAAAGGGAAAAATTTACAGGGTCAATGGTCGAATCGCTTGAAGGTTGGCGCGATTATTGAGTCACTCTAATTTTTGATTTTGTTGGAATCATTATTGGCCCCGATGCCATTAAGAACTTGCATAATTAAATGAGCGGAATGCACTACATTGCCTTGACGCCTTTCCATCTAATGGTCATAGATCCTCTGACTTAGCATACGCTGATGATAGTTGTTCTATATGAATAACATCCTCATCTAATCTTTTTTCTGCAACTTGTCGTATAACATCGTCAAGCGGCATACCAGGTGGCGATTGAAATACAAACTCTCCATCCAAGGTAATGTGAGTATTATTTGGGCTTGTTTCTTGCCATGTTAAACTAAACTTACTTCCTTTACCACTTCCATCAATCGTTTCTATTATTATTGTATCATTAGAAGGAAGTTTGGTTAGTCTATTTATTGAGCTGACGTTGTTACCAAAGAATGATGCTTCCTGTCTAAAGGTAATGTTATTTGCTTGTTGTTCTAATATTGTTACATTCTTTATGAATTCAGGATGAAAGCGAGGGAGATCCTGAATGTTCATAAAATATTCCAAAACCTGATCAGCTGAAGCATTTACTTCCCTACTTGACGTTAGTTGAACATAACCTGGAGCTGCTGCTCCGCCTGCGGAGGATTGATTTCCAGTAACCATACTATTCGGTTCACTAGTTCTGTTTTGTTCAGCTGTCATATTTTGATTTTGATTTCCTCCTGTCATATTCTCACCTGCAGTTTGGTTTTGCGCTGATGCAGAGACACTTATGTCAGATAACATAATCAGACCAATAATCATAACCCCTATGACTAGAGGTTTGAGAAAATGGTTCATGTTAGAAGCCTTTGGATAAGTAATATGCATATATAAAGATTCAATACTAGAGCGGGTAATAGATCAACAACAACCAACACAGTTGAACAAATAATAGGACGAAAGCCAACTTCATTTTCATAATTTGTCAGAGATTATGCCAATAATTTCAACTGAATACAGATTTGATGTACCGTCAAGCGGAGTCTTGAGAAAGGGGAAGTCATAGAGTTATAGCTAATCAAGAGATACAGGAGCGACGTTAGTAATAATCACAGTGGAAATAATAGGAATAAAGCGAATTGAATAAGAGAAGAAAGAGTAGAGGTTTATGTCTATTCTTTGAGTCTATGACACATTAGTTGGTGGTGGAAGCTCAGAAGGTATTTCTGTTGTATTCATTAGAGACTCTTGCGTCATCGGAGGCTGCTGCATCCTTACGAATGGTATCCCACTCTGCCATTCCCAATAGGTGAGCAAGGCTCTTCCATCTGGCTGAAACTCTTCTTGGCCCACTAGTATCATACCGTCTAGCGGTGCTAGCCTGCCAGTTGAATTTGTATGAATTATCGCTATTGCAATACCCTTTCCAATTCCCTGTTCCTTGTTAGAACGTGCTATTTCATAAGACGTTGCAGTGGCATTCTCGCTTCCATCTTCGGTGCTCAAGATTACTTTTCCAGCGAAAGTGCTGAAAATTGATACCATTCCACCTCCAGTGCTGATAGTTTTAATGGTCTCTGTGCTATTTGGCAAAGTCAATGTTCCATTTCCTTCTACGACTAGTTGCGCATGGGTCTGGTTTATCAGAGTCTCGCTTACATCTCTTACATGCTCTTGGTAGATTGGTTGCGGCGACAGCTCTATTTCAGAAGATGCAGCTGATGTTGTTTTATTTGTGGTGTTGCTGGGTCTTGTTGACGTCACTGTAGTAGTATTATTTCCTTCTTGAGCAAAGGCAGCAGTCATTGGTGTCGTGGCAGAGCTAGTAAGAGCAAAAAAGCCGCTTCCTGCTAGTAGTATTGAGGTTATAATGAATACTCCTGTGCCTCTACTCATTGCAATAGAGGGTTTTTTTCTTTTTCCGTTGTGGTTACTGATTGACATCGTAAGGCTTGACAATGATTATTATTTAAGAGTGTAGAGTTTGTTTTATGCTATAGATTAGTTACAAATCGTCCGACAATTCACATAAGGAGCTCGAATTAATACCGTAGCCCTATAGCAGAAAAAAGCTAGACCAGGCGGGATTGAATCCACGACCTTAGCTCATAAAGAGTTTTCAAGCATCTCTATTAAGTTGCAAGCATTTTTGAGATTAAAAGAAAGAGAAAAGCAGGAAGAAGGAATACAGCTCGAAGACGCACAAAGGTTGATACGAAGAGATTGAAATGCTTCAGGTTGTATTACACCTAGTGAGTCAAAAAATAAACACAATAGCTCTAGCATCAAAGACTATAGAAATTTAAGGAATGTTGTATTAGAAAACTACTCCAATCTCTTAAATCATAACTATGGAATAAAGCTTTTTACAAAATGTCAGTCGACAATAAAAAAAATTCACAAAGAAAAAAAGAATCTTTTTCCGGGAGTTGGAGTCTAGGTGTCTTCATTATAACCTCAATACTACTAGCAGGAAGCGGCTTTTTTGCTCTTACTAGCTCTGCCACGACACCAATGACTGCTGCCTTTGCTCAAGAAGGAAATAATACTACAGCAGCTTCCACACCTAGCAGCACAACTGCAACAACTACTACCAACACATCATCGGAAATACAGTTATCACCTCAGCCGGTCATGCAAGAACAGACAACAACTACAAGCACAATTCCAATAAACCAGACACACATGAGTGCAACATTTACTGGAAATGGCACACTAACTCTTCCAGATACTACAGAGGCTATCAACTTTACAACCAATGGTACTGCGATTATTGCACTTGAGACACACAGCGTTCAAGCAGAGGAAACCCTTATGACTGAACAGGGCGAGACTGCAACATTAACATTTTATGAAATTGCAAAATTCGATCCTGCAACAGCTGGTGAAGGAAAGGGACTTACAATGGCACTAATTGAAACAGACTCAACTGGCACGCTTGCACCATTTAACGGCACAATAGTAGCAGGTATAAGCGACATGCAGCCAAATGGAGAGACTAGTGTGACGTTATGGGAGTGGGAAAGTGGAATTGGTAACGATGCAAGTGTTGTTCCTCCTTCTATAGAGGAAGAGTCTCTGACGAATACAACAACTTAACAAAAACAGCGATGACATCTAAGAGTCGTCGCCAGAGGCCTTGCAATAGTCCCATACGGACGGACGACTAACACCCTACATCCTCTTTTTTCTCTCTTTGTAATGATCTTAAAGTATGCTCATCAACATTTATGCTTAATTGCAACTCTTTATTGTACGTCTTGGCTGAACTTGTCCTACAACCACTCAAGAAACAATCTCAATTTAATACCGTATTTTCCTCTTAGATAAAAATGGACTGGGTGGGATCGGACCCATGAACTCAACAACACTCTAGTAACAAAGATATCCATGGAAAGTTTAGTTCAAATCCCGCCCCGCTCCATTTTGAAATACTCAATCTTCTTCATATTTCGGTTCCATGTTAATGCGCAGCCGCGTCATATGATGCAAATAAAAATGAATTAGTTTTTCAATTTCTTCCTACTATACAGATTACTTCGTTATCCAAGTTCACTTTACC
>DAINRW010000075.1:0-6173 GCA_036741615.1 Nitrososphaera sp. | reverse complement strand
TTTTTTCTAACGATAAACAACAAGCAATAATTTCCTTACCCTCCGCCTCCTTCCTTACCTCCCCCTGTTGATTCCATTTCAAGAGTTTCAAACTCTTCTTTTTCTTTTTCTTTATATGTTTCAGACCTCTCTTTTGGTTTGACAGTTTGAATTTCATCCTCCTTTTCTTTTTCTGATGACATAGCGACAAGAGAATAAAGCTTACATGTATAAAGATTCATATTTATTCCATAGATGTAGTAAGAATAATCGCTTTTTAGATACGCCATACGCTTGTAGGAATGCGCCAAGCTTGTGTTTAAAATCAAGATTTTTCTGCGAAATCCTCCGGGCACGCATTATAATTTTCATAAGTGAACATATTTTGGGTATCTAGATAGAGTGAAAAGTGGAGGTAGGAGATTAGGTTAGTCAGCAGCCTGTATCCTACAACTGGCCAGACTTCTTTGGTAATGCGGAGTCAGTGACAGACGCCAAGTTCTAATCACAAAAAGTAAACCAATCACTGCAATTCCTCATTCTAGACCACCCACAAGTGGAGAAACCAATAGCATCGATAAAGCAGGTCTTCCCCATCCAGAAATAATTTGTTTGCAATTGTTCCATACGATTGCATTGTTTATTATGTGGATATAGTATCCTCTCGATAGGCTTATAAAAGTAAAAAGCAATGCTAGAATACACTTTTGGTACATGCTCATTCTTTCATGTGTATAGCAGGTCAGATACCGATGCCGTCATCATCCTCATCCTTGCCTTTGCCTTCAGAGGGGAAGCGACTAAATTCTTATTATTACTTTTATGAAAAGATTGTTCACTACCTCTCACAAGGATATGCTGTCATCTATGTTGTAGAGAGTGACATCACCAAAGCGGTAATAAATCTATCAAAGACATGCGCGATAGAAATTGAAGAGTATATCGAGAAGGGCGCGCTCACACTTATTGATGCCAATTCTTTTTACTCGCCATCAGAGACAAGATTTGATTGGGAGTTATTGGTGGCTCAATGGCAAAAAGTCATATCCTCTGTATCAAAGAGAGGAAAGTTCAAAAGAGTGATGGTGATGGGCATGCCACATGCAGCATTCTTTGATAGCAGAGAAAATCAGCAGAAGCTGATAGAATATGAAGAGCAGGTTGCTAAGCATTATGATGGCGGCGTCCAAGTATTTTGTTGCTATACAAAGGAATTGATTGATAAACTTCCCCTAGGCTATCTTCTCAGGCTTTTAGCTGCACATCAAAATACTGCGATTAGCAGCAACGACAACAACAACCAAGGAAGTTTTGGAAGGAATAATCAAAATATTCCGAGGACAATCGACCTCATTGAGGAAGGGTTAACTGAGGCACTAGGAAAGGAAACTTGTGCACTAGTAATGAAAACATTGAAGCTTATCTACAAAATTGACAGGAATAAGATAGTAGGGGATCCGGAGAAGTTTGAAGAAAAGATAAGGCGGATGATTGGAGAAGAGACTGCTGATTCTGTAATGAGATTAATTGCCGAGAGAATCAAGGCGGAGATAGTAATACAACAATAATACAACAGTAGATCGTATACGAAAAAAAGTTGTGAAGGTGTGGCTATCTTTCGCAATGCTTCATTAGAACCTGCAGTATGCGCCCAACACTTACAAGTACGTTGTGGTTATCGGTGTTTTTATCATGCTGTGGTCTATCTTCTGAAACTAGTAGAAGCGTCTTGACTTCTTTATTGAGAGGTATGGTATATTGATTGATTTTGCCATATTCAGCAAATGCATAGTTGATCCCTCCGAGTTTATCAAGAAATTCCTTTCTTGTTCCCATCCTTATTGCTGCTCGAAAAATAGACGCCTCATCTTCCTGTACCGACAAAAGTGGGCGTATGCCTTCTTTATAGCTTGAAAATAAAATGGTGCCTTCCATTGTTATTACTGCAGCAGACCTTATGCCATCAAGATCTAGTATATCATTACACAAATCACGATAGCTCATTGACAAAGAAGATGCATAAGAGGTTTAAAGACTGAATAATATTAGCATTATTATGACTATCACAAAATTTTATTTTTGTGATAAATTGTGATGTAGAAAGGAGTGCTGCGACTCCTCTATAGATTAGCAAAAATTTGAGGGTATGAGCATATAGACACTCTGCCTGTTGTTATTGTCGAGCTGCTATTAACCGCCTAGTGTCTCTATTGCACTAGTACCTGTTGCATTCATTCCTGTTGCATTCATTCCTGTTGCATTCATTCCTGTTGCATTCATTCCTGTTGCATTCATTCCTGTTGCATTCATTCCTGTTGCATTCATTCCTGTTGCATTAGTGCTTGTCATGTTCTGCTGCGCTATAGCTATCTCACTGCCAATGACGGATAATAATCCTGAAAGGAGCGCTGCAGCAACTAATATTCCTGCTACATGTATAGCAGCTGTTGCTTTGGTTGTTCTAGTATTGTTGCTGGCGTTATCTGGTCCATTACGTGGGTTCATTAGTGTGGATGAGGGGATATGAAACTTAACTAGTTCTATACATGATAATAAACAATAAGCTAGACGAATGACAGGTAAGTTTGATGTTAAGTGAAGTGAAGAACATGTTATCCAGTTTTGCAGACAGCTTGCAAAAGGAGAATAACAGCGATTGATGATAGCAAGGCTGGATAGTATGAAATAACCTAAAAGCTGTTCCTGTTGTTGCTGAAAAAACACTACTTCCAAGAAAGTCACAAACCTTCCATACAATGTAGTATGTCTTTATATAAATTCAAGACGCTTCAGCAATGGTATTTTTATTATTACTTGTAACTACTTTCTCTTTCGTCACAAACTCACTGACAGTTTTTGTTTCCGTTCTTGGCTTTTTCTTTATTACTATCTCTTCCTTGACGTAAGGTTCCTTCTTTACCTTAACTACCTCATGGATTAGTGGAACACGTATCTCAGTTCTTGTATTCATTGAAGGAGCGTTTTCTGATGCCGATGCATTGGCTTCTGCTACGGGTCTCTTTTCTACGATTACCTCTTCATGCATAACAGAGACTTGTACAGTTGTTGCTTCTGAGACAGGCTCTTTTATTATTGTGGTTTCCTCAGTTATGATCTTCTTTGATATATTGAGCTTTTCTTCAATGACTGGTACAGTTATTTCTTCTTCTCCTCCGCCTTTTTGTTCTGTTCTTATATTCCTTAGCTGTGCGGCATAGTCTTGGATATCGCTGATTTCATAATCTGCCAGTTCAGCTCTGGCTATTGAAAGCAGCACATCAGGATCGTTGAAACCCTGTACGCATTGCCGGGGCACTCTATAATTATAACTGCTATGAGGGCTCTCATATGAAATTATTATTGTGTCTTCGTTATCAGCGGATCCTACTACTTTGCCTACATCCTGATAGTCCACAGTCTTGACATTTTTGCCAATAATGCTACTCCAATCGGTGATAGAGGAGGGTGATGGTGGTGGTTGTTGTTGTTGTTCATCTGATGATGTCATTTTTTATGTTCTCTCCCTGAACCTATCCTGCTATTCTTGGGTGCTAGTTATTGAGGTATTGCGTCCAGTGGCAGCAGTACCTAATATGTTGATTCTTTCACTTCTCAAAGTATCGCTTATAGTCTTAGTTTCAGTGACTTGCTTTTTCTTCACTACTACCTCTTCCTTAACAAATGACTCTTTTGTTACTTCAACCTCTTCTCTGTTCAATGGCACTTTAATTTCTGTCTTCGATTTTACAGGACCATGTACAGATGGTGATGCTTCCTTAGCAGGTCTTTTCTCTACAACAAGTTCTTCATGGGTAACAGGCACTTCTATTGTCTTTTTCTCAGTTACAGGCTCCTTTGTAATAGTATATTGATTAGTTGAAGTCCTCTTTGATACATTCAGTCGCTCTTCTATCAGAGGAACAATAGTTTCTTCATCTTTTTTATCTTCTTGCTGATGCCCTCCAGTAATAATTTCGCTGGATTTTGCTTCATATGCACCTGCATTATCAACTCGATAGGAAGAAGACATTATTTTGTAGGCAGTTTCGTTAAGTAATACTTCTGCTCCGTTAAAGCCCGATACACAAGACTTGGGTATCTTGTACTGTTCACCTCCACTCTGCGATGAAATGATCAATACATCTTCGTCATTAGGCACTGCAATAACTTTGCCCATTCCTTGGTTGTCCAGCGTCCTGACATTTTTGTGGATTATCCTGTCCCAATTGACAACTGCATCTCCAGGAGAGGAGGAGGTGTCCGCGCTTTTAGAATTGGCTGGATTTTCACTCATAGCAAACCATCCATCCTTGTATTAGTAATCGGCTCTTATCCCTGTTCTTCTTGTTTGTTACCTGAAACGTCAACCTTTTCACTTGTCACAGTATCGCTCACAGTCTTAGTTTCAGTGATTGGCTTTTTCTTCACTACTACCTCTTCCTTCACATAAGCGTCCTTTGTCACTTGTACATCCTCTTTGTTTAGCTGAACCTTCGTATCCGTTTTGGATTGAACTGGTCTTTCAGTAGTTGTGGATGATTCGCTTGGACTCCTTCTTTCTATTGTAAGCTCTTCGTGTGTAACAGGTACTTCAACCGTCTTAGTTTCGGTAACAGGTTCCTTTGTTATTGTTGCTTCGGATGTAGACGTGTTCTTTGACACATTTAGTCGCTCTGCTATCAGGGGTATTCTAGTTTCAATGTCTGATGGCGTTTCTTGTGTCTTATATTGAGAGTATTCATTTTCGTCTGGTGGCGAGTCACGCTTCCATCCTTGTAGCTGATCTTGAGAAGCATTAAACCACAGTGTACCGCCATCAAATCCCTGTGCCAGGTATTTTGGAATATAGAACTTCTCTTTGTTTACCATTCCTTTTTGTGTAAGGACATAATTCTGTCCTAACTCTTGTACTTCTCCAAAATCAGAGTCATCCGTTGTGCCTCTTGCTTCTTTCTTGATGATATTATCCCAAGCAATTGATTCATTTGTATTTGACATAAACAAAATTAGAAAGTATGGTATTTAATATCCTGCACCTTATTTAGTCCTCAATACTTTCAGTATGACAATCTAGTCTCCCGTGTCAGAACAAAAATAACATCACCGTTCTGAAAGGGCTCTTTGTAACAAGACAACAATCTAAAAAAGCGGCAAATGTCAGATCAATTAAATGAAAATCTAATTTAATTTAATTTCGCATTAAATATCAGCTAATTACCTGACCATTTTAGTTGCCATATAATCATGCTGACAACTGCTCTATCTTGCCATTAGGATGTTGTATCTTGACGCTTTCTTTTGTAACATCAACTTTGATTTTTTTGTTTTCAACTATTCTTCTTTTTCTAATCACAAGCTCATTTAACTTCGTCATTTTCTTAGTTATTATTATCTTCTCTCCAAATACGGGGATAACTTTTTCCAGGTCTCCTTTGCTTACAGGCACAAATTCTCCCATAGCTTTCATATCCACAGTTTTTTTAGCAGATTCGTCTTTTCCAGATAATGCCTTTTTGAGGTCTGATAGAATTCCTCCTCCTCCGCTGCTTAGAGGTTTGCCATTAACATAAATCTCTTCATATACCACAGGAACTCTGACTAGCTTAGTCTTTGTAACCCATCTCTTCTCTATGATTGTATCAGTTACTACTGACTGCTTTGATATAGCAGGTTTCTCCTCAACAACTGAAATCGTGTGCAGCGTTGTAGGAGTAAATGACATTGAAGAAGGCGATGTTGGTGTAGGTTCCCGAGAAGACGATTTACTCTCAGCATAGTTACTGTTGGTGTTATTGTTGTTCTCTAGTGCACTCATTTCTCTACTATATAGAATTGAAGATTATGCATTATAACAATATCCTATGCACCTGGCCATATCTCGCAAGCGTCTTCCAAATTTTGCACTGTCTGTAAATAAAAAATAACAGAAAGTCATAGCATTATAAATTTCCGTGGGCCAGCTAGCTCGCTTAGTAGTAGTGACGCTTGGTCTTGGAAAAAAGGATAAAAGGAAAAAAGTTGCTGTTGGAAATCTGCAGCTATAACTATATGCCTAACATATCGCCTAGTCCGCCACCCTTTTTCTTTTGTTGCTGCTGATTTGAATTTTGATTATCTCCGCTGCTACCTCCTCCACGTAGCATTCCACCAACCATATCGCCAATTCCTCCACCGCCCTGTTGTTGCTGTTGCCC
>DAINRW010000074.1:0-6301 GCA_036741615.1 Nitrososphaera sp. | reverse complement strand
GACGCCAAAAGACATCAAAAAATAGAGAACCAGCGGGCTTAAAAACAGTGTGCCTGCTAGTAGTTGTTGCTGCTGCCACTATTTGCGTCACTGGAGCCATAACGACTGCGCCTTCTGTCTCGACCATATCCAGCGTTGCTTCTGCTGTCTCTATAGCCCCCGGAACCTCCTCCACCGTCGTCACTGCCATAGCGTCTTTGGCCACCATGCTCATTGCGGTAGCCACCGCCACTTCTGCCGCCATAGCCACCGCCACTTCTGCCGCCATAGCCACCGCCACTTCTGCCACTGCGCCAGCGATATCCACCGCCGCGACCATATGATGCTTGGCGTTGTGCAATTACTGGCACAATAACTCCAAGCTCATCATTCAGCTTGCGGATGGGTAGCTTTGTCTGCGCAAGTATACGCTCAAAGTCAGAGATTCTGTCATTTGATACCAGCGAGATTGCCTTACCTTCTGCTCCAGCTCTTGCAGTCCTTCCAATCCTGTGGAAGTACACATTAGGATCTTCCGGTACGTCATGATTTATCACATTTCCAACTGATGGGACATCGATTCCTCTTGCAGCAATGTCTGTTGCAACAAGTATGTCTTCAGTCCCTCTCTTGAACTTGTGCATAGCATTGTCTCTTTGTTTTTGTGAAAGATCGCCATGGATAGTAACTGCGTTAAATCCTTCCTGCCTGAGTTTATATGCAATCCGGTCAGCTCTTTGTTTTGTTGCAGCAAACACTATAGTCTGTGACTTAGCCTTCTGGTTAGCTCGGATGAAATCCATTAAGTGTTTAAATTTTTCGCGTTCCTCTACAACCAAATAGGACTGCTCGATGGTTTCAAGAGTGATTTCCTCTTCATTAAGCCTAATATGCTCAATCTTGTTTGGCCGCATATATTCATCTGCTAGTCTCAAGATCTCTGGAGGCATCGTTGCAGAGAAAAGACAAGTTTGCCTGTCTTCGTTGACATAGAACAGGATGAATTTTATATCGTCGATGAAGCCCATGTCAAGCATCCTGTCCGCTTCATCAAGTACCACGAACCGGACATCATCTAGGATTATCGAACCTTGCTTTATGTGGTCAATAAGTCTGCCAGGTGTCGCAACTATTATTTGCACACCCCTCCTCAGTTTGTCGAGCTGTAGGTTAATGCTTTGGCCGCCGTAGATTGTGACTGCCTTGATTCCAGTGTACTTTGCGAACCGATTAATCTCATCGGTCACTTGCACCGCCAGTTCTCTGGTTGGAGCAAGTATCAAGACCTGTACCGAGCCACCCGGCTTGATCTGTTGCAATATGGGCAGACCAAAGGCTGCAGTCTTACCTGTTCCTGTGTGCGCCTGTCCCACGACATCTTTACCCTGCAAAATAAGAGGTATAGCTGTCTCTTGTATGGGGAATGGCGCTTTAAATCCATTTTCTGCGAGTGCTTTTGTTAATTGTGCACTCAAACCCAATTCTTCAAATGTTTTTGCCATTTTACTTTTCACTTTGTATATATTTCTTTTGTATCCACAAAAGCCACGGAAGATATGAAAAGTCACATTCTTTTTTAAACTTGACAAATCCGCCGTAAAGAAACTTTTGTCTTAATTTGCTTAGGCAAGACAATGATATAAGTTGTACGGTATGATATTCAGTTTAAATTTCAAGCTTTCATGTTGATGAACATAGTAATACATGCCTGATCCCGATGCTAAGCGCCTAATGTGGTTTATTTTTGCGGGTTCTCGCGGCGGCGAGAATAGGATAAAGATAATCGATTTTCTCAAAATGAGACCTTACAACGTCAACCAGCTTGCCGATGTTCTCGGAGTCGACTACAAGCTGGTACAGCATCACATAGGAGTGCTTGAGAGGAATAACATGGTAATAAAAGCTGGCGAAAAGTATGGGGTGCTTTACTTTATTTCAAACTATCTTGAGGCCAACATTGAAGCGTTTAATGAGATCCAGGCCACTATACAAAAAAGCAGAACAAATCTGGATAAAAGTAAATAAGGGAATTTCTTGGACGTCTCATGATAATGGCTCTCTTGATGGACGTCAGCTCTTTGGCAAGCATAGCAAACATGACTATACTTGTTGCATTGCTAGTGGTGTATAGCAGGATATATATCAAGACCAGAGCCACCTTTACATTCGGCCTTGCAGTTTTTGCATGCATGCTGATGCTTCATAATGGAATAGCAGTTTACGGATACTTTGCAATGGCACCTCTTTATTCAATAGAATTGTTGCCGTACTTCGCTGGGATACATATCGCCGAGCTCATAGGGCTAATAGCTCTTCTGAAAGTAACAGTTTGGCCTGAGGGATTAAAGACGACCAAAGCTGCCTTGTAGGATAGAGATCTGGTAAAGATCTGGAAAAAAGTATTAATCTAAAAATTGTCATATGTTGTGTGAATTGGTAGAGACTAACGTTCTGATATCTGCTTTGGCTGGAGCAGGATCATTTTTCTCGCCATGTATCTTGCCGATAATTCCTGCGTTTGTCTCATATCTCTCAGGTACGGCCCTTAAGGAAATGCAGAGCCAAAATCAGAGCCTTAACAGTCCTTCAATAGCCCTGAAACAGTCCACAAGGCTCAATATCTTTCTGAATACTGTCTATTTTGTTCTGGGGTTTTCACTTGTGTTTGCTATCATGGGTGTGATACTGAACAGTTTCCTTGCCAACTTCGCCACGGGTTTTCAGACCACTTTTCAGGTGATAGGTGGTGCAGTAATTATTTCATTTGGAGGATATCTTATCTTGTCTACTAAGCTGCGTGTGCTAAACTTTGAAAAGAAGATGACAAACCTGCCTCGCTTTAAGACTACCTATCTGACATCTTTTGTGTTTGGAGCCGCCTTTGCTTCTGGTTGGACACCCTGTGTGGGTCCAATACTTGGGACAACTCTCACGCTTGCTGCCACGTCTCCGGGAGCCGCCTACAATTCGCTTCTTGCATATTCTCTTGGACTAGGTCTGCCGTTTCTAATAACAGGGGCCTTCTTTTCGCAATCAACAAAGATAATTCGTAAGATGGTCAAGTATCTCAAATTTTTTAACCCATTAATGGGTGTGATACTGATCGTTCTTGGTATACTTGTACTCACAAATCAACTCAGTATAATTGGCAACTTTCCACTCGCGAACGAGATAATTAATGTGCAAGGAGGAGGATGAAAGTGACTGAATAGTGACAACCTAAGTGCACTGATAGTAGGCATCGGAGTGGTTGCGCTTATCGTTGGTTTTGGAGTCTATTTTAACAGCCCAGAGCTCAATAATGCGGCCTCCGGTCAGCAGAGGAGTTTTGTTCCTGCCACAATAGTTGAAGATAATGGCACAATAACTAAAGTGCAAATAGATAAGACGCAGTTCAAGTTGGCGCCAGATCTAAGAAATGTCAAAGCCTACATCAACTCAGAACCAATAAGCCTTGCAGATCTGAGGGGAAAGGTGGTGTTGGTAGATTTCTGGACTTACAGCTGCATAAATTGCATCAGAACTATTCCATACTTGAACGCATGGCATGAAAAATATGCTGACGAAGGTCTGGTGATTGTAGGAGTGCACACGCCAGAATTTGAGTTCGAAAAAGACTATAACAATGTCAAGGCGGCAGTTGACAAATTTGGCATCAAGTATCCTGTGGTGCAAGATAATGAAAAAGCCACATGGGAGGCATATGAAAATCGCTATTGGCCGCGAAAATACCTCATTGATGATGAAGGTTATGTTCGCTATGATCACATCGGAGAGGGAGCATATGCTGAAACCGAAAAAGTCATTCAATCGCTCCTTACAGAGCGCACAGAATTTATCGGTGCAAATGTAACTACTATTGATCAATCAATAAGCAATCCAGAAAGTTCGCAGAGTGTCAATTTTGATAGAATCAATACGCCTGAGCTATACTTCGGCTACAAGTACTCCAGGGCACCCCTCGGAAATTCGGAAGGCTACAAGCCAAATCAAATAGTCAAGTATACCATACCTGACGAATCCAACATTATACCCAATAGGATATACCTTGATGGGGAATGGAAAAACAATGCAGATCATATGGAACTCCAAAGTGATGTTGGACGCATTGTGCTATCATACTCTGCCAAGGCAGTAAACATCGTAGCAGGAGGCAATGGTGAGCTCAATATTTTGGAGGACAACTTCCCATTAAACAGCAGTTCAGGAGGCATGGATGTATCTGAGGATGGCATAGTCAAAATAGATGGCCAAAGACTCTACAATATCATAGCTCAGGAAGATTACGGTAGCCACCAGTTAGCAATCGAGGTTGCAGGAAGAGGGTTCCAGATTTATACATTCACGTTTGGCTAAAGCCTGTCAGGGACTGATATCTTGCAAAATTTCGTAACCTCGTGTGGAACACCTTCTTAATATAAAATCACACTCTGTAACCTCCTATAAATCATTTTAATCAAAGAAAGAGGTTTCCCACTCCTGGATTAAATTTTTTGGTCTTGACGCGCAAGTCTGCGTATAAGATAGAGGATGCATTTAGACGGAGAAATATTCACTGATCCGTTATCAACATCACTAATCTCTTATATGCCCTTAACGAAAAAACCTTCTGAGGTGTCTCACGCCTTCTTCTGAAATCCAAAGTAGCAGGAATGACAGTATTCTTTGCCATAGATTACACCTTGCGTGCCGCATTTAAGACAGACCTTTTCATGATCTATAGTAGAATCTAATGATTTGGCCTTTTGCAGACACTTACCGCATATAGGGGCTTCAAGGTTGTAGCTGGACAAGAATCCTGCACCGCACTGAGTACATCTCAGACTGTACATTTTTCCTTTTGGTTTCCAGCGATTGAATAATCCCACAAAGTAGCTATTAGCGCAGCGGAATAATCAATGTATCGTTAGGACACCTTTTATCTACTAATAATTATCGGTATGCTGATATTGTACCTAGCAGCAGTGCATTGACATCGAAATGTCGGATACGAGCCGACTCCTTGTGCGTAGAATAAAAGATGGCACCGTAATAGATCACATTGAAGCAGGCAAGGCACTTCTGGTTTTACGGGCACTAAACATCACAGGAAAGGAAGGCAACGTTATCACTGTTGCACTAAATGTGCCAAGTAGCAAACATGGCAAGAAAGATATCATAAAGGTCGAGAACAGATTTCTGGAAACAAGTGAAACAAACAAGCTTGCACTTATCGCCCCTCGGTCAACAATCAACATCATTCGCGATTATAAGCTGATAGAAAAGCGTAAAATCCAGATGCCCCGTTCAATAATCGGGATCTTCAAGTGCCCTAATCTAAAATGTATTACAAACAGCGGAGAAGAAATAAGGTCTCTGATAGATATCATTGACAAGGAAAATATGGTACTCAAATGTAGATATTGCGCACGGACACTTTCAACTGACGAGCTTGTGTTTTAGTGATTTAGTGATTGATGTAACTTAACTGTCCTCGTTGGCCTCCAGTCTACATTGCTACGTTGTACCTTGTCGATGGCAAAATGAAAGCCGATCAGAGGTGCAAATACTCCCACAGTTATAGCCGCAAGAGCATAGTTGCCAAGGTATAGCATATAGAGTGTGATACCAGCTCCAGTCATTATCTCGATCCAAGTGCAAGTACACAGCTGTAAAGCAATATACTTTAGATTCATAGATATACTTGGTATTTCAGCTATTTTTACTAATTGGATATGTACTTCTAGTGCACTGATTTTAGATGCGAAGAATTGATGAGGGAAATTCAAGCTCTGTTCATATTAACGATAGCCTGGATAAAATAAGTTCATTAAAAATGTGTGATTTTGCTAGAATTGGGTAAACCATTGAAGCTTGCTAAGATTTTGTCATAGTTTTCATTTCCACATAAATGGGAATACGGTGTGCAACTTCTCCTGCTAATATGATGGATATCTACATGATTGAGATATTGTTAGATCTCTGGTCTTGTCTTGTCTTGATGTATCAATAGCAATGGTCCATAGGATCTAAAACATAAGCCTTATCCCCTACCCAGTATCACGAGATAGAACCTTAACAAGCTTTTTTGATAACTTATAGCCAAAACCCATTGCGATAAACAATGTTATCAATCCTGCCGCAAGAGTCATGAAAAATTCTGTTCTAATCATATAATGCATGACAAATGTAACTGCTACGGCAGGGATTGCAATTATCGCAGCCAAGAGTGTACTAACTGCATACACCCTACCTACTGTGATCTTTTTTCTACTATTATTAGTATTATTATTATCTATATCAGACATACCAATCAAGAGAAGGAAATTAATTTAAGCATTGT
>DAINRW010000073.1:0-6351 GCA_036741615.1 Nitrososphaera sp. | reverse complement strand
ATACGAACTCAGGGTCTGCCCCTTGCATTATTGCTGATTAATCTATCAGGCTAGCACCTTTAACATAACGTTACATCCGCTAATCGGATAAATTCCTGATCACTAGCATAGAGGCGAACTATTATGACTTTAAATGTAACTTCTTCCACCTAAGAATAACGTGGATAAACCCCCTAAAGGGCGAATCTTGTTAGTTGATGATGAGCGTGACATTAATACAGTTGTCAAAAAAGGTCTAGAGCGAGTCGGCTTTAAAGTTCGCGCATTTGACAACCCACTTGATGCATTATCAAAATTTGAAGATGGTTCTTACGATGTAGCACTTTTAGACATTAGAATGCCTTCAATGAATGGTTTTGAATTATACAAGAAATTAAGAGAAAGAGATAGCAAGATCAAAGTCTGCTTTATCACTGCATTTGAGATGTATGAAGAAGAGTTTAAAAAACTGTTTCCAAGTTATCAGGTTAGATGCTTTATTAAAAAGCCTATAAAGCTGACAGATCTAATAGCTGAAATAGAGAAAATACTATTACCGTCATCTTCCTCCTGATTCTTCTGTCATTGGAAGAACAAATGTAAACGTAGCTCCATTTCCATATGAGCTATTGTTATTCTCTGCCCAAATCTTGCCGCCGTGAGCCTCGACAATATTTTTGGACAAGAATAAACCTAAACCAGTGCCCCTGTCAGACTTTGTCGCAAACTTGGTAAATAATCTTGGCATGATTTCTGGGTCAATACCACTTCCAGTGTCTTTTACAGTTACAATCAGCGAGTTATTGTTGTTGTCCTTCTCGGTTGTCAGGTAGATGTCTCCTCCACTATCTCTTTTTGTAAACTTTATTGCGTTGCTAAGAAGGTTATACACAACTTGACTGATTCTGTCCTTGTCTGCGTATACTGCAATATCGCGAGGTTCATAATGCAAGTTAACGTTACTACTCCTACTACTACTACTACTATCCTCATTATTATTTTCAGTTTGTATCTGACCCTTGGCATCTATCAAAGCCTTGGATATTATCTCTCGGATGTTGAAGCGGGATTTGTGCAGATTTAATCCGCTGCTTTCAATTCTGGCTAGTTCCAAGATATCCGATGAAAGGCGTCCTAACCTACTTGCATTGCGAATGATTATCTCCACATCTTCTCTTGATACTTCAACTTTTTCGCTGTCGTTTTGAAATTCAAATTCCATCAGCTCTGCAGCTCCTAATATAGGCTGAATGGGAGTTCGGAGTTCGTGAGCTGCAATATTGATAAATTCTCGCTGCATTTTGTCAGATTCCCTGAGCTTTGCTGATAGACCTGCCTCCTGCCATAAGCTCTCAAAAATCCTAGCGTAGGAGGACGCTAAGGCTTTACCTGTTGACAGAACCGCTGATCCTATTGCATCAACAAAGTTTTCTTTTTCATCATTTTTCAGCTCTATGACTAGCGATGTTTTGTTATCTGCTATTACAGTAATTACCCTCCTCATACCATCTCCTTCTTCTTCTCCTTCATGCCCTTGCGCTTCTTGTATGGGTCTTATTGAAAGTTGATTGACTAAAATGCCCTTTGGCCTTAGATTATTATTGATATCTTGTTCTTGGGCCGTATCATAATCTTCCCTATTACTATGAACTAATATTCTGATTTTTACATTTCTTTTTGCTGATTCTTTTAGCGAATCAATTATAGCAATTCTTTTCTCATTTGCAAATGTATCAACTGTTGTCGGAAGGATTAACATAATCTCTTGCTTTGCATTATTTATGATGTTCTTGTAAAAGCTCTCTATCCCGTGTGGATCCGATACTACTTCAGTCCTTTCAGCTGGGATGTTCTTTTCAATTTCATTTATCCTGTGTTCTGCAGGTATCGCCTTATTCCACAGAGTATCAAACACATATTGTTGCTGTTCTCGAAACATTTTGACGGTGCTTCGCATCCATACTGGCACTGGTTTTGCCTCCTCTAGGGTAGCGGCTGCAATGTATACATTTTCACTGACTGCGAAATTTCCCTTTATACCGTCTAAATGTCTAATCTCGATCTCGAGATTCATTGCTTCTTTGCAATATCTCACGTTATCTTTAGTGATCTCTGTTACCCACTGTATTTTGACGCCTCTTTTTCTCGCACTTATGTACGCATTTCTGAGTGGTTCTAAGCCCATTGCTACTGATGGCGCAATAGGATCAACGACGGCATCCATCTTTCCTAATCTTGACATCCATTCAAGTATGGCAGAGGTAGTAGCTTCTGCTCCGTAAAAGAATTCAGTATTTTCAGGCTCTATTCCCTCTTCAATCTCTCGTATTTTTAGTTGTGCGGGTATTGCCTTGCTTAACAACGATTCGAAAAGGTATGTTTGCTGCTCCACTATCTCTTTCTCGTTACTATAGATAAATGACAGATCGGAGAGTTTATCTATATTTATCCATGACAGAAAATTCTGGTTATCATTTATGGCTAAATTACTCTTAACGCCATTACAATGATAGAGTTGGCAAAATTGCATCAGCTGCTTGCAATGTTTAGTATTGTCTTTTGTAATTTCGGTAATTATCCTTATCTGGCATTTGTTGCGTGAGGAAGAAGAAGGAGCAGCATCAGATATTATTTTTTTGAAGGGCTCATAATCCATTACAACCGATGGCCAAAGAGACTCCGCAGCAACATCGATTCTATTTTTTGCTTTACTCCAAAATTTTGATATATAAGGCATTGAACGCTCAATACCACGTATCAATTCTGTCCGAGGAGGCTCAATTCCTTCCTCGATTTCTTTTATCTTTTGCTCGGCTGGAGTTGCCTTATCCCACAGATTCTGAAAAAGATACTGCTGCTGCTCCACTATTACCTTCATATTGCTATAGATCAGCTGCGCAAGAGGCTGTGCTACTTGCATGACCTCTGTCGCAACATATTCTGTTTCGCTTACTCCAAAGGCAAAGCCTTTGATGTTATCCAGATGACGGATTTGAGCATACTGCATTAATTTTTTAATATAGGATAGGTTGTCCTTGGTTACTTCCGTTATCCATTGTATCTTGCCGCCTCTGTTAATCACAAAATTATCATAAGCATTTACGTATGGAGGATACTCCATCACAATGGGGGCACCGTGCGAATTTGCAACCACGCCAAACCATCTATGAGCATTTGAGAAAAATCGTAAAAGTGAGCTGCTTACCTCCTCGATCCCACAGAAGATCTCTGTCTTGCCAGATTTTAGTTTCAACCTTGTTATTATTCTCGCTCACTTCAGAATATAAGATCAGGTAAAAGATGTTCTATACGATGAGTTCAATTCAGAAAAAAATGTAGTTTTTGCTTGCAAGAATGAATAATAACATAATTATAATGTCGCTCGTCTGACTGCCTTTCATCCTCACACATTTTGTATAGTCGTTATTCTCTATATTTGTCCCAGCCCATTGGGTTGCTGTTGATGATGATGAGGAGATCAGAGCTGGAGCATTAAAGATACTTGAAAATGAGGTAGAAGAAGAATCAATTCTCTAAGCCGAATGCTCCAGTTTTCTTCTGCTTACCAAAAACAAAATAAACTTGAACGTTTCAATCTCTGTAACAAGCCTTTCGTCTATTCCAACATGAAACAGGTATCGGAAAAAAAGAAGGAGGTTTTCGTAGACAGTATAGGAGAGGATTTAGGTCCTTTTCATTAACGTATATTCCCGATACTGTTCTTTACTGTATCATGCCGAGTCTTTAAATCAGCGCTTGCGGTTTGGCTTTGATCTACTTCGCAGTCGTTGCTTTGTACTTGACTTAGCACGCTACCTCCTGGAACAAATGGAGACGCGATATTCGTACAAGCTTCTTGGTTTTGCTCTTGCACAACAGTCTGTTCCACATTACTCTCGTCTACTAGCCCTACGCCGTTCTCTTCGATTGTTATCTGTGCTTCTGCTCCAAGAAAAGGGGCAATACTCATGCCCGCTGCTAACATCGTTGCAGTCATCAAGACTGCCATCTGTTTTGTTGCTATCATAGGTGATGTGCCGTAAAAAATTATGGTTTATTAGAAGCTCGGCGGTTTGTTCTCATCACTTGAATATAGATAATTTATATCTAAATTCCACCGAGGGAGAAATTACATTCCTTAATAACTGCATTGAAAATATTTCAGGTTTTATCTAACTTTCACCATTAAATTGCTGCGTTGTAAAAGATGTCAGCTGTTATCATCTTTAGTAACTAATGACACCATATGGCTTAATGACGGTCAAAATCTTATTACGAATTATCGATTCTGCATCAGATTCGCTATCAAATGATATGGTTAGAATAGTCTGCCCTTCCTGACCTATAGGAATCGTTGCTCGCTTTACTTTTTCATAAGTCGCAACTACGTAGAGAGTCTTGCCTAGTTTCTCTTCGAGGATTCGTCTACTCTCCACTCTCCAAACCGAATTTTTGATGGAAGATGCTGCTTCCCCTTGACTAAGAAGGGGAGTCAGATTGGCTCGGTACTTCCTTGCTAATATTGCTCCAGTTAAGGTTGCAACGGCTACAAATCTAATAGATTCATCTAGGCTCAATATTAGCTGACAGAATTCTTCAAAGATTGAAGGTGCAGAGTCCAATGAAGACGACATTATTGCATCAAGTCTAGTTCTATGTGAGTAAGTAACTATTTTTGATTTACGGTTAGATTACAAGAGAAAGTGTAGAGGAAAGATATATCGCTGCAGCAATATCAGCAGTATCGCAAGTCATATTGTTTCTTGGATGAGAAAATAGCCATATTATGTTCCTAGTTGATGGGAAAGATATTTCATACAAGAATTTTCTACGGGTTAGGTATGCTTCTTTGTTATTTGCACAGGCATAATACAAGTCTTCATAATGTTTTGCTAGAATCCTATTTTTATCATCCCAACAATATGATAATCTGTTGAGCAAAAGAAGGTATGAGGTATATAGGAATAGAAACGAAATAATCAGCCAGATTTTAGACACTGCAAACTGCGATGATGGTATTACAAAATCCAAGTTAATGTTTCGAGCGTATCTCAGCCATGACCAGCTGCAGGAGTATACTCTGCTTCTAATCGATAACGGCATGCTTCATTATGATTCAACCATGCGCACATTTAGGACTACTGAAAAAGGCCGTGCGTTTATTCAGGCCTATGGTGAGGTAGACCAATTGTTGAAGAAACAACAAAGCTAAGCGGAAAGTGAAAACAATGAAACTAATGAAGGCTTTTTTGATGATTGTGGTGTCCATGCTGTAGCGGTAGGCTCAGGGCAAATCCTAGAAACACAGTAGACAGAGAAGAAGAAGAAGAATAATTACTAAAAGATGATCTGCTATCCATCTGTGCAATCTTTGAGAGGCATAGATTGTACTATGTGTTATTTGCTTATTGATGGTGCAGAGTGCGAGCGATAGGGAATCTTGTCGATACAATAC
This sequence comes from Nitrososphaera sp., assembly GCA_036741615.1. GTDB lineage: Archaea > Thermoproteota > Nitrososphaeria > Nitrososphaerales > Nitrososphaeraceae > Nitrososphaera. Next base: position 917 of record DAINRW010000073.1, on the reverse strand, counting down.
AAAACTTACTAGTTGTCATGATTGATAGCATAAGGAATTTTCTTATCTATGATTTTCCACATTCTTTATTATTCTATATAGCTCCTGATGGGAACTGATATCAAATATGGTAGAAAAAGAAAAACTTGAAGAACAGATAGGAGAAGTTTTGGGTTTGGAAATGGCTGCTCAAAAAGCAGTGGAGGAGTTATCTTCAAAGGGGCTCTTGGATGAAAGAGGATTAAAAGGTAAACTTCATGACATGCAGAAAGAGGCTGGAGACCACCAGAAAAGAATTGAACAAGTCGTGCAAGGAGTTTCACAGTCACAAGGTCTAGATCAGCAAAGCATCAGACAGCACGCAGAAGAAACTTCGCAAAAAGCATCGCAAATGATGCAAACATATCTCGGAGAAGATCCTGACACATTAGATGCACTAGAGTTCTTATGTCTTGCAGAAGGAGGGGAGGTTACACACTATGAAGTCTTGGATGAGTTAGCCAAGGAAGTAAAAGACGAGAAATTTGCATCGGAGGTTAAGTCCATCTTAGGAGAAGAAAAACAGCATCTTCAGCTTTGCACGCAGCTTGCAAGAGAAAATAGTAGTGGTTGATGATATACCTCGTTTGGTAGATTACATGGGCTATCCTTTCACCTTTTTTTATCGTTTTTGCTTGAGTAGTTAGTTCTATTCCTTTTTTTTCAAGTCAGTAAGCGTAAATCCATAAAACTGTACAAATTATAGCCCATTCCATGATTCTTTTGTTAGAACTACCGACAGAACTCTTTTATCTGAACGTAGACAACTTTGTCCAAAGTTAAATAAACAGTGTTAACTTGGAATGTTAAATGGCAAGGTCCGACTTTGCGCTGTATATTGGGGCAGCTGTAACAACCGCAATAGCAGGCTTGTTGCACCTTATGATGGGTCCAAATAG
>DAINRW010000072.1:0-6352 GCA_036741615.1 Nitrososphaera sp. | reverse complement strand
GCTTGGAATACAGCATGAGATGCAGCATCAAGAGCTAATGATATATGATTTTCAGCATATATTCGAGCGCTTCCCAGATCCATCAGATAATTACCAACCATTAATCATTAATGAGCCGCCAGATGCATCAGAAATAATAACAAGAATATCTTCAATGATGGTCGATATTCCTGGAGGTATCTTTCGGCTTGGACACAATGGGGCTGGTTTTTGTTACGATAACGAGCTTCCAGAGCACAAAGTATACTTGCAACCCTTCAAAATAGACGTGGCTCCTGTAACCAATGGCGAATACATCAAGTTCATAGACGACGGCGGATATGAAGATTACAGATATTGGTTGGCCGATGGGTGGCAATTGGTAACGGAAGAGCAATGGAATGCGCCCCTCTACTGGGTGCAAGGAGAAAAAGAAAGGAGAGGAGGAAAGAGCGCTTGGAAAAAGAAAGATTTTCGGGGTCTGAACGCGGTGGACCCAGACGAGCCGGTCGTCAATGTAAGTTACTATGAAGCAGATGCATATGCACGATGGGCAGGTAAAAGGCTTCCAACAGAAGCAGAATGGGAAAAAGCTGCTGCCTGGAATGAAGAATTGCAAAGAAAAACACTATACCCGTGGGGCGATGACAGACCAACATCAAAACATGCCAACCTCCTTGAATCGTACTTATGGGGTCCATCCAAGGTCGGTGCGTATCCTAATGGCAAGAGCTATTATGGCTGTCACCAAATGATAGGTGATGTGTGGGAATGGACGTCGTCAGAATATGTATTATATCCGGGATTTAAGTCAAAATTCTCTGAATATACTGACAAGTGGACAATAAACCAAAAAGTGCTGCGTGGAGGCTGTTTTGCAACACCTATGGCACAAATACACAACAGCTATAGAAATTATTTCAAACCCCATGAAAGGATACTGTTTGCTGGTTTCCGTTGCGCCAAAGACGGGGTCTAAGATGGCGAAAGGAGAGCCATATTGAACCATCTTTTCTCATCCGTAAATTCTTTCTTTAACCGAAAACCTGAATCTTTAGCAAGTGCAGCTATCTGGTCCAAACTGTACTTGTATGAATTTTCTGTGTGAATGCTATCTCCTTTTCCGAATGAAAAATTTTTGCCTAATGCCTCTATGTACACCTGTTGGTCAGTATTTGAAACGAGGTGCATTTCTATTCTATGTTGCTCACGGTTGTAGAATGCATAATGCTTGAATTTTTCAAGTTCAAAGTTTCCACCAAGTTCTCTATTTATCCTCGCAAGCAAGTTCAAGTTGAATTTAGCAGTGATGCCAGCCTTGTCATTATAGGCCGCGGTTAACACGGATTCGTCTTTTTGCAAGTCAAAGCCAACAAGCAGGAAATCACTTGTATGGAGCTTTTCTCTTATCGACCGAAGGAGACTTCTTGCGGCCATAGGTTCAAAGTTGCCAATACTTGATCCTAAAAAGAGTATCAACTTTGAATATTGATTGCCGTTTTTGTTGCTCTTGTTGGTCTTCTTCTTCTTCTTCTTCCCCCTCACACCATCAGTAGCCATACACTTAGCAGCAGCCCTATCTACACCAGTGCCATAATCCGATCTAATTGCAATGATGCTAGCATTTGGAAATTGTGATTTCAACCTCCTGGTGCTCTCCATCAATATACTAATAGATATATCGATTGGAAAGTAAATTATCCTCTTTTTCTGGGAGGATAAGTATCTGAGCAAAAGAGCTGTTTTGGAACTGCTTCCACTTCCAAGCTCTATTATCCTGATATCGCTTCCTACCAAATTTGTAATGAGTGGTGCATGCCTCTTCAGTAATGATGCCTCTATCCTAGTGAGATAGTATTCTGGCTGAACGCATATCTGCTCAAATAGTTGTGAGCCCAAATGGTCATACAAATACTTCGGATTCAGGCGCTTGGTTTCAGTTGCTAGGCATATAGCAACATCGTTAGCAAACTCTTCAACCTCTTTATTTTGTTGAAGCGTCATTTTTTGAGATCTATCCTTATCCATACGTTTTGTGAATGTAGCACCATCTCCATGCCTTGTTAGGCAGAGCTATCATTACAGGATGATCGGTGTCGACAAAATGTCGTGTAGCATGTCTTCCAGATGACGAATCACAGCAACCAACGTGACCGCATGACAGACACATACGTAGGGCAACCCAGCGGGTCCCCTCTTTTATGCATTCTTCACACTCCTTTGTTGTGGTAGAAATATTCTCAGTGACTTGCTTGAAATGGTTGCAAGCGTTCTGCTTCTGGTCTTGATTAGATTTACTCACTTCGATTAGCACGAGAGATTTCTTCCTACTTATCTCTTACTCAAGGGTTCTATATACCAAGCAATAGCTTTCAGAATTTCTTTGTGTAGCTGGCATTTTTCTTCAAAAACTCAAATAGATTTGCTCGCGCTAACGCACATTGCTTTATTTGCTATTTTCATCTTATTGCGCGCTGTATTAATAATATTCGCCAATTAAGATATGTGTGTGTGTCATCCTGTACTACATAACTTCTTCTCTTTATGATCTTCAAAATGTATCTGGCAAAAGTCGTTGTCGCAGTCATAGCAATGCCAACCTGAAATAGTGTAACAAACTATACACTTCCCTATTGGCTTGTTGTAATCATAATTTTTTCTTTGTTTTGTAGATGATGTTTTTTGTTGCTTTGGCTGTACCTTCATATACGTCATATGCCTCAGAGGGTTAGAGAAATTTTATAGAAGAACATCACTACATTCCTCAAGGACTATAGCCATTGTTAACGCTGTAACCCAACGGTTTCAATTACCAATCCTATTATTTAAGCATTGACAGAACACTTAACGTTTTTATTTATGTTTTAGAAATGCTATGGATTCTCATGCCTGCCTACAAGGGCCAAACTCTCATTGAAGTCACAGTAGTTGGACCAGATCGGAAAGGCGTCGTAGCTGACATTACCAATTTTATCTTCAGAAGCGGGGGTAATATCGAAAAGATAAACCAAAACGTGCTCCGTGGTCTCTTCGGTATGCAGTTTGAAGCATCGTTTGCAGAAGAGATCAGCAGAAGAGAGCTCGACCTTGGTCTAAAGCAGCTTTCCAAAAAGCTATCAATGGAAATAAAGGTTCATTACCAAGAGCCTAATCGACTTCAAAATGTTGCAATCTTTGTAAGTAAAGAACCTCATTGTCTTATAGGGCTTCTGCAAGCTAAGAAAAGAGGTCAAATTAGAGCCAATATACCAGTTATCATTGGAAGTGATGCAACGCTCAAGTCAATTGCAGATGATGCAGGAATACCGTTTCATGAGGTAGTTCATCGAGAACAGCCAGAGGCCGAAAATAAGATCCTTCAACTAATCGAACAATACAATATTGATCTGATAGTCCTTGCAAGGTATATGCGAGTGCTGACTCCAAACTTTGTATGGCGTTACCCAAACCGGATAATTAACATTCATCCATCTCTTCTCCCTGCATTTCCTGGGGCATATGCATATGTTCAGGCATATGAGCGAGGGGCCAAGATAATAGGTTGCACAGCGCACTTTGTAACTGAAGACCTTGACAAAGGTCCAATAATCCACCAAGAATCATTTAAGGTATTGACCTCAGATACACTTGACACAATTAAGAAAAAAGGTCAAGAACTTGAAGCGGATACTCTACTTGAGGGAGTTAGACTGCACTTGGAAAACAAACTCGAAGTGTACTGGGGGAAGGTCTATGTCAAGGAAGATAAAGTATTTGATCATCCACAAAAAAACAAAAGTAGTTAATGGGCACAGGCCTGCTTATCGTATAATGTCAGCGCAGGTATTTGATATGACTGACTATGATTTCAGAATCATGCTAAAAAAAATCAAGCGAGCGATAATACCTGTTGGCTCTCTCGAACAGCATGGTGCGCATCTACCAATATCTACTGATTCAATTATTGTACAATACATTGCGAGGATCCTTGCTGCAAAGGTTGGGGCGTTTGTGCTGCCTGTGATTTCATATGGAGTTTCGTTTGAGCATAAACCAATGTTCAATGTATCGCTTCACAATTCTACATTATCTTCGATGTTATGTGATGCGTGCATTTCACTTGCTGAGAACAAGATAAGGGAAATAATCATTCTAAATGGCCATCACGGTAATACAGGGGTGCTCCAGTATATTCCTCAAGAGCTGCAGAGCAAAGTACCTGCCAGTCACATTAAAATTCATACTATGAACTATTGGCAGATGATGACACCCGAGTTTGACCATGCAGGCGAAGTTGAAACGTCGCTCGTATTGGCAATTGCGCCTGAACTTGTGCGTATGGACAGAGCCATGGCAAATTCTAAAAATCTATCAAAATCACGAGCGGCATACAGAAGCCTCACTAATGCTCCAGGGTCTTTTCCCAAGATCACAGGAAATGGTGTTTGGGGAGACCCAACAAAAGCCAGCGCCTCAAAAGGGGACAATTTGATAAAGGAAATCACTGCAAACCTAACCAAGACAGTAGACGAGCTGTCTTGAGAGTACGTTTATTATAACTAGCTAACGATCCAGATATCTTGATTTGTCGTCTGTTTCTCCCTTATTTCGTTGAAGGGATAAACAAAGGGCCGATTTAACATTTAACTACCAACTCATTCTATATATTATTAAACCCAGATAATAGATAGATAGAGATAGAAAGAAAGTCGGTGCCTGACCGCTTCTCAGGAAGATTCCATTAGAATATCTTAAATTACGCCTAAAAGATCATCTTTGGGTATACTTAAGGTGAGATATGATCTATGTCAATACAACAGCAACAACCTATGCCCATCGTTCTTTTGAGAGAGGGCACTACGGAAACAAAGGGCAATCAAGCACAGAGAAATAACATAACAGCAGCAAAGACAATTGCAGAAATTGTACGTTCAAGCCTTGGCCCGAGAGGGATGGACAAGATGCTTGTAAATAACATTGGCGATGTAACAATAACAAATGATGGTGCTACAATTCTCAAAGAAATAGACGTTCAGCATCCAGCAGCCAAGATGATGGTAGAGATTAGCAAGGCTACAGATAACGAAGTAGGAGATGGTACAACCTCAACAGTTGTTCTTGCAGGTTCTCTCTTATCCAAGGCTGAAGAGCTGATAGCAAAGGACGTTCATCCTACTGTCATAGTAGATGGTTATAGAATGGCATCTGAAAAAGCCATCGAGATGCTAAGAAATGCATCAACAAAGGTTGATCCATCAGACAGGCAAATACTTGGCAAGATAGCGCGTACGAGCATGGCTTCCAAACTCGTCTCTGTTAACTCAGAGCCTCTGTCAAAGATAGTAGTAGACGCAGTCATTGCAATAGCAGAAAGGACCAGAGATAATAATAACAGCTTCAAAGTTGACGTTGATAACATAAAGGTCGAAAAGAAGGCAGGAGGATCTGTGGAGGACACTAAACTAATTGAGGGTATAGTACTTGACAAGGAAGTTGTACATGGAGCCATGCCCAAGCGTATTGAGGATGCAAAGATAGCGTTACTCAATTCTGCCCTAGAAATTGAAAAGACAGAGATGAGTGCAGAGATCCGCATCTCTGACCCACATCAAATGCAGAGTTTCTTGGAAGAAGAGAACCGCATGCTCAAGTCTATGGTAGATAAAATAACTGCTTCAGGCGCAAATGTACTTCTGTGTCAGAAGGGGATTGATGATTTGGCGCAGCACTATCTTGCAAAGCAAGGGATACTGGCTGTGAGAAGAGTAAAGGAAAGCGACATGAATAATCTTGCAAAGGCAACTGAAGGTAGAGTGCTATCTAATTTGGACGAGCTTTCAGCTTCGGACCTAGGCTATGCCAAGCTAGTAGAAGAACGCAAAGTGGAGACGGACAAATGGGTCTTTGTTGAAGGATGTAAGAATCCCAAAGCTGTGTCTATCCTAGTAAGAGGGGGATCCCAACGTGTTGTTGACGAGGCTGAGAGATCAGTGCATGATGCTATAATGGCCGTTAAAGACGTCGTAGAATACCCGTACATTACTGTAGGTGCTGGAGCTCCAGAAGTTTACATATCTCAAAAGATCAGAGAATGGTCAGCTTCTCTCTCAGGTAGGTCTCAGCTGGCGGTCGAAAGGTTCGCGGACAGTGTTGAAGATATTGCAATAGCTTTGGCAGAAAATGCAGGAATGGATCCTCTCGATACTCAAACGCAGCTAAGATCAAAAACATCAGGAGCGAAGCCAAAGTATGGAGTTGATGTAATAAATGGCAAGGTATCGGACATGGCTGCTAAAGACATCTATGAGCCACTCAAAGTAAAAGAACAGGTGATTAATGCAGCTACAGAAGTCGCATCGATGCTGCTGAGGATCGACGACGTCATTGCGTCAAG
>DAINRW010000071.1:0-6526 GCA_036741615.1 Nitrososphaera sp. | reverse complement strand
TCACTATCTTGATTCTGTCAAGAACCTTCCAATACTCTACATCTCTTCCCTGTACCTCACCTTGGGCTATCCTGTCCTTTATCTCCTCCTCTATTGCAGTCGTTTCATTTTTCATATTTCCAGATTTCTTTGGCAAAACTTTCTGACTGCACATGGGTTATATAACCCAAAACATAGATCATCATAAGTTTATAATCATTGAAAACACCGATCTGCTCCTTTGATGCTAAATCTGGGGTGCTTTGCAGAACATGTGAAGCAAAACTCAAGTCGGGAAGCATTACGCAAGATGATATTGATGCTGCAAAAAAGTTGATTAATTTAGCAGATCGCAACCAGGAAATCAATAAGTTCACCCTTGTTCGTGGTACGAGGGTGAATGGCGACTTTGTACTTGTCCTCCGAGGGCAAGATGTAAGTGTACTCCGAGGTAATCAGGAGCTTACTAGCAAGATTGAAAAAGAAATGGGAGAGAAGGTCTGGTTTGTTGAAGCCGAGGCATCCGACAGACGTTTCATCGAAAGTCTTTTCCACCCCATTAAAGTATTGTCAGTTAACTTCTTCTGGCTTCCTGAGGCGAACAAGCTTACAAAAGTAGTTGTAGCAGACGATGGCAAAAATGCCCAACTAAATTTAGATAAGGTTCAAAAGATCGCAAAAGCTGTTAGGAACATCGAACTACTGATAGAATTCAATACCAGCCAAAAGAGGAAGTAGGAAGAGATGTCACTGAATGATATCAAAAGAACCCATTATGCGCGTCAAATTGACCGTAGTTTGATTGGACAACAGGTACGAGTAGGAGGATGGATAGAGGACATGCGCGATATCGGTAAACTCGCTTTCGCAACAATTAGGGATGTCACGGGTAAATGTCAAGTCATCGTAACAGGTAACAATCTCCAATCTGCGTTGCAGGCTCCTAGACAGAGTGCTGTTATTGTTAGAGGTGTTGTACAGGAAAGCAAGGCACGAGACTTTTCTGTCGAATTAAAGGCAAGCGAATTTATCGTCCTTACCGAAGCAGTTCATCCTTTGCCAATAGACCCCACTGGTCGAGTTGAATCTGCAATAGATAAACGGCTTGATGCGCGTGCGCTTGATTTAAGGAACCCGAGAATCCAGGCGATTTTCCACCTGCGCTCGGCAGGACTTAAGGTCGTAAGAGAAACGCTTGGCTCGCAGGGCTTTATTGAAGTGAATACTCCCAAAATAATCGGCAGCGCTAGTGAGGGAGGAGCAAACCTTTTTGGGTTTGAATACTTCGCTAAGAGAAAGGCATACCTTGCACAAAGCCCGCAATTGTATAAGGAGCAATTAACGCTTGGACTTGATAGGGTTTTTGAGATTGGACCTTACTTCCGTGCAGAAAACTCTCATACAGTGCGGCACCTATCGGAATTTACTAGCGTCGACATTGAGGCTGGATTCCTTGACTACGAAGAGGTCATGGACATCCTTGAGCAGCTAGTCAGAAGGGTCGCTCTGGAGTTTAATGAAAATCATAAAGCCGAGCTCAAGGAAGCAGGTGCAAAGGAAATTTCCATTACAAAGATAGACAGACTGACTTATGAGCAATGTATAGACGAACTTGCTAAAGAGGGAGAAAAGATGGAGTTTGGAGACGATCTGTCAGATTCTGCATTAAGAAGGCTAGGGAGCTTGCATCCTGGCTTTTACTTCATCATAGACTGGCCTCTTAATCTAAAGCCCTTTTACATACATGAAAAGGAGGAGAATACTAAACTTTCAAAGTCGTTTGACTTACAGTACAACTATCTAGAGCTTGCATCGGGGGGCCGGCGTTTGCACAGCCCTGCAATGCTGCGTAAAAGACTTGCAGAACAAGGCTTGAATCCAGATTCTTTTGAAGAGCACCTCAAAGCTTTCGATTGGGGCATGCCTCCACACTCTGGCTGGGGACTTGGCTATGATCGGTTGATGATGGTGCTTACTGGCCAACAGAATGTGCGAGAGGTTGTTCTGTATCCTAGAGATACGGAAAGGCTCACGCCTTAGCTGCGATTGTCTTTATACCGATTTCCTTGATGTCTTCGTTTTCATAAACAAAAGCCCTAATCTCGTTCTCAGTGGTTGAATATATTACCCATGCCACGGGGTTTATCTGCATGTATTTTATATCAGTACTTGATGGCGACGCTTTTGCAGGATGCGAGTGGAATATTGCAGTGATTTCCATTCCTTTAGTATCCGCAAGGGTGTAAACATTTAGGAGTTCAGCTGGATCAATGCTAAAAGAAACAGGTGATTCGTCTATGTTTCGCATACGTAAGATTATAGCCACCTTACCGTCATCATTGTGCTCACCCAAAAGGAAGGCACAGCATTCATTGGGAAGTGCGTCTTTAGCGATTTTTATGAGCTCTTCAATTTGTAGCGGAGTAAGCGTAATAGTTTTCATTTAATTTACGATGACCTTTGTAGCCATCCATGGATGGGTTGTGCAATAATATACATGATCGCCAGCTTTATCAAAAACAAAGGGAAAGCTGTCCCCAGAATTTATTAATCTGGAATCAAAGCTCCCAGTAGGAGTAGGTCTATTATTATTTTCTACGGTTCCTGAAGTTATAGTATGAAGGCCAATCATGTCACTTTATTGCCATCCCGTTCTTTTATAATAATCGCTGTTGTCCTCTCCAGATTTGCAAGTCGCTTCCTTAAGAGAAAAAAACCAAAACCAGAGAGATCTACAACAATCAACTCCTGTATCTTGTGCCTTTAAGTATTTGAACTCATCAGAATCGCAAAGAAAGTACCCAAAGAGGCTAAAACTGTTTTTTGACCACATAGGCTTTACTGGTGCTGCTGGTGACAATGAATGTGTTATCTGACGAAAATATTCGGGAGGAACCAACATCTTAAGAGAGTTTGCCTGTCATATTCTTTAGTTTACGGTTTACGGTCTAACTGACCTACTCCATCGTAGGATGAGACTATATTAACAAGGGATTCCGTAAAGTCCCCATCACTTCGACAAAGTCCGAGTAATTCACTCGCTGCCAGTCATCTGGGTTCACCTTGTCAGGCTGCTGAGATTGACCGTTTGTTGGACGGAAGTTCCAACTACTATTGACACCGTTGTTATCGGAGCGCTTTCTGAAGTAGTGTTTGTGGTTGTCGTATTAGCACTTTGTACTTATGTTGCTGTATTGTTGGCTGATGATGCTGTCTGATTATTCATGGTTGCTCCTTGGCTTGCACTGGCATTTGACGAGCTCTGATTTTGCGGAGCTGCTTCTGTCGAAACCACCAGTGTTGCGATCATAAATGGATGAAGTGTGCAATAGTATTCATATTGCGCAGGTGCAATTTCAGCTGAGTTTAGGACCCACGAAGCTGCGGGGTTGATCAGACTAGAATCAAATACGCCTTCTTGAGTGCTGGTTACGGTATGGGGTGCGTTATCTTCGTTTACCCACTCAACTCCATCTCCTTGCTGGACCGTGATGGGATCTGGTTCATAGTCCGGGTTGCCCTCTGCAGAAGCTCCAGGAAGTATCCTGGCAGCGACGATGTTGGCAGGCGGTGCTGCTGCTGAAGTTTCGTTAGCAGCGGTTGTTTCTGCACCCTCTTGCTGTTCTTCTTCAGATACAGGTGCCTTTGGCGTTACCAATCCAAATGCATAGAACGTTGAGCCACCTACGATTGCAGCTCCAATAAATATGACAGCCATGGCCTTAAGGTATTGTGCACCTCGATACGAAGCAACCGCAAGCACTGTCGCGGGAATTGAGATTAAAAGCATAAGACCGATATAAGCAAATATGCTTGGAACCTGAGTGCTTACTGTCACAGCTGCTGCAAAACCAAAGGTAACCAAAAAGCCAAGTGTGATAAATGTGGCAGATTTCGCTCGACCAGAGGTGGGAAAGCCGTCCTTGAAGAGACCTGAGGCCAGAAAGATCATCCCAATAAACATGGTCAAAAGAGTAACCGCATGCATTCCATCGAGAAAAGTCTTGGCAATGCCCGAGAGAGAAATTCCGACACCGACGATCCCTATCGAAGTAAGACCAATACCGGGTGTCATAAGGTCCCAGTCAGTCATATTGTTGTACGTTTATTGGCACCTTTTTGGTATACTTAATCGTTTCCTCGACCGCAGGGACTGCTATCGAAATCTTTGATGGAATGCGTGAGTCGCTGATCTTATACATCATCATATGGTGTACCTTTCGAACGATTGTTCATATATTGAGGCTATTTGTTAGCAATGAGGTCATATCAAAGAATTATCCTGATTACCATGCACCAAATAGAAGTAAAGTGCCCTTCGAATTCAGAAATAAAAAACAGACAACGAACTTGAACGCAATTTCATACACCGAAGCTTTTCAACAAGTGTATTAAAACTAACTCGAGATCTAGAGATATTGATATCTGTTCTTAAGAATGCATAGAGTACAAAGGGCCGTGCCTGCGGCAGATCTTTTCGATATAAACGAGAGCGATACAGTTTGGGATGCTTGGCTTAATACAGTGACTTTGCTTGACATATTGGAAAACTTTGAGCATGTTAGCCGTTATTATGACTTTCAGCAAGCACGTAATAAGATAGCGAAGATCTATATGCTTGCAGAATCTCACTCTATTGACAAGAAGAATAAGAGATGCTTCTGTGGCCTATCAGATGGTGAACACGCCTTGTTAAAGCGAAAAATGTTGAGATTCTTCAAATTACAGTTGGCCAACTTGAAACATTTTATATATTGACAATTAAGAGAACGAATAAATTAAATGCAAGCAAGGTGAGAACTCGATTGAGTCAAGTCTGTGGCGCTACGTGATTACATAGAAGTTTCAAAGCCAAGAATCGTGGTTGTCCTTGTAATAACAGCCCTTGCTTCACTTTTAGCAGGAAGCAGGTTTGATGCTACTCCAAATTCGGCATGGGATGTAAGTGCTTGGCAGATAGGCTTCCTGACCATAGCAGGGGCTCTGGCATCCATGGGAGCAAGCGCCCTTAATCATTATTATGATAGAGATATTGACAAAGTAATGGAACGAACTTCAAAACGTCCTATTCCCGGCGGAAGGCTGTCGGCAAAAAACGTCTTTGCCTACGGATTTGCGCTGTGCGTCTTTTCAATTGTTATTTCATTTTATGCTCTTAATCCCGTAGCCACAGCCATGATCGCTATTGGGATCTTTTTCTATGTCATAGTGTACACAGCGTGGCTCAAGCGGAGTAATCCCTTAAATATCGTAATTGGAGGATTTGCAGGAAGTGCTGCTTCTATGGCAGGTTGGGCTACCGCAACAGGATCAATTGATCTCCTGGGCTTTCTAATTGGATGGCTGGTTTTCATGTGGACGCCGCCTCATTTTTGGTGCCTTGCAATAAAGGCAAGGGAAGAGTACGCAAGCGTGCGTGTTCCGATGCTGCCTGTTTTAATCGGAAACCAGAGAACAGCAAGCTATATCATGATTAATACCGCAATCCTACTGCCATATTCACTTGCTCTCTCATTTTTCGGACTTGGATTGTTATATACCGCAATAGCAGCAATCTCTGGCTCTTTAATGCTAATTTACCATTACAAGTTAACAAAGAATCCTACACCCGAATTCGCGTGGAAAGCATACAAGGTCACTGCACCTTATCTTGTGGTGATATTTATCGCGCTGGCACTTGACGCATTATTTTACTATCCGATAATTTCGTCATTTTCTTTTCCTCTTCTTCTTTTTCCGGTTACGAACTAAGAGGCATTATTACTGTGATCGGAAACCAGCTCAATTCTTCGCTTATCCTTAGTTAGCCACGAGACCCTTACAAGACCGTATATCTCGAGGTCCATGAGGGTCTTATTGAAGTCAGAGTCTGCTAGCGTTAAACCTTCTTTTTGCAGCGCATTCATAAGGTCAGTATCCGTCATCGTGCCGGCTTGGCTAATCTTCTCGTATACAAGGTTCCGAATAGGATATTTCATGTTATTCATCCTCGTGGTTTTCTAACAAGACGCGAGACCAAACTAGATACATTACGCTAGATAAGTATTTCGGCAACATAACTTACGTTTTCAGAAGGCTCACAATCTCAAACAGCAGAGGCAATTGTATTTGCATTCATAGTGGTTTTAACAATAAGCTTATGCTTCAACTCACCTGTCTGTATCACCTTTAGCTCAAAAAAAGCAATAGTCAACGAATTGGGTTTTGAGCATTTAAATTGACATTCTTTGTCCATGAAAGGATATCTTGGTAGTCATGTTGTCCCGCAGTTGAGCGACGAAATATAATTGATTTTTAAATTGCTTTACAATTTGTTGCCATTCATTGAACGATAAGCATCTGACACCATCTGGACTGTAAAGTACATGTAATGTGGAGGAGGTACATGCCTTCAACTACAGACAAAATTGAAAGAGAAGGTGGTCCTAGTCAGAGCGTTAGTCAACGATTATCCATAAAAGGTCTTGTCTATTGGCTTAGGCATAGCATATGTAATATTCTTCCTCATAGATTCATACCAATCTTCGACATCCTTTGTTATCGATGG
>DAINRW010000070.1:0-6555 GCA_036741615.1 Nitrososphaera sp. | reverse complement strand
ATCATGTATCTGAACAATAGAGAAACGCTTCTTTGTGGACCCGAAGAAGCAATAAAAAAATACTCGATCCTTTATGGTGTGCTCCTGCAGGGTGGTATGGATCCGATGAATGCTGCAAAGAAGGTCAAGTCAGAATTTATAAAAATAGCTAACGAAAACACCAAAATTGCAGAATTAATCAAACGTATGAGCCTTGACGAATTTGTAAGAGCGTTGCCAACAGGTCAGTCCCGATTATCTTTCACTGCAAGGGGTCAACAGCAGGTGCTGGAAGAGGCTGTACCAACACCATCAGTTGCTATGGAAGCGGGTGACAAACAATAGGTTCATGAGAACATAAAAGAACCAATCTGTAGGCTAAGAAGGTCCAGCGTATATACAATAGAGTATCTGAAAGATATCTAAAAACGCAAAATTTTCCATGATGCCGTAGCAGTTGGCACAGCCGAGAAGAGAGAACAGAGAAGACTAAGCGGTGATGACTGTGAGAAAAGTTATACTTGTATTTATATAATCCACATTTTTTAAAATGAGAATCAGATAAGTAATTAAAGGCAGGAATTCGAATATTTTTTGTGGTAAGAAAGCCGGTCAGAGAACATACTGATGCGAATATGACTACAAGAGTGCTTGTCCGAGACATAATGAATAGCCCGGTTATTTCTGCATCTCCTGATGACACGATCTACGACATTGCAAAGAAGATGAAGGATGAAAACATTGGAAGCATAATCGTTTTAGAGAATGACAAGCCCGTTGGCATCGTTACAGATTGGGACATTGTTTCTAAGGCCATAGCCAATGATGCCAAGCCCAGCCAAATAAAGGCAAAGGACGTAATGAAAGAGCTCTATACTATAGAAAGTGAGGAGAGCATTACAGAAGCAGCTCGCCTACTCCGGAAATATAACATCAAGCGCCTTGGTGTTGTCTATAAGAACAGACTTGTTGGTATTATTTCCTCTTCCGATGTCATTGCTGTAACTCCTGATCTTGTAGAAATAGTATCTGAAAAAGCTACTATCATCAGAGGTGAGCTTGGCATAGCTCGCTCTGCCAGCAATGTGTCCGGCTTTTGCGATCAATGTGGGGAGTGGTCAGACCTATTACAGCATGTTGAGGGTACATTCATCTGTGAAGTGTGTAGGGGCGAATCGTCTAGTGCTGAAGGAGCGTAGTATATCCTTCCTAGCGGATGCGATGCTGGGAAACATTGCCCGCAAGCTCCGCATTTTTGGCTTTGATACAATATATCTTGCACACACTCCCGACGACGAAATCTTGAAGATAGGAATTGATCAGGACCGAGTGATCTTGACTGCAGACAGGGAGTTGTTCAAGCGAATAGTCAAGGCTGGTGCGCGGGGTGTGCTGATAAGCGGTGGAGCAAGCGAGCTTGAAGACTTGATACACATTTTCACTAAGAATGGAATAACCGCAGTAGGTACAAAGGGCATTGGCTCTCGCTGCTCAGTATGTAATGGCCCCCTGGAGGAAAGGACATCGCATCAGATCAAAAATCGTCATGGTAGCAATGATCATGTTGTTATTGATGTACCTGACAAGGTTATATCATGCCATAAACAGTTTTTCGAATGTATAGCATGCGGCAAGATATACTGGGAAGGAGGCCATATCAAGGGCATCAGATCTCTTGCCCAAAACCTAGACGCCAAGCTGTTAGCGTGACTTGCAACACAACTATTGCTTCATGCTAGATATAGTTCTGCGTCAAAAGGTTAAAATTCCTTGAGAAGGCGGAACAGTTAGATGAGCTCAAGTTCTGCTTTAGAACATATGATTGACAAGGTTTTAGTTCAAAAGGAAGCTGAATTGATTTCTCAGATAGATTCTGCTTACCAGGAGTCGCTTGACAACCTTGAATCTTCTCGGAGCAAGCTAGAAGCCGAACGCACAAGGATAGTCGAGGCTGCGAGAAAGCAATCTGAAAACCTTAAGCGTCAGATTATTGGATCTGCAAGACTCGCATCCCGCAACCAGGAGCTTCTGACAATTGAGAATGCCGTAAACAAAGCCTTTGAAGAGGCCAAGAAAAAGCTACAGGCCTCACGCGATTCTGACAGCTACAAGAATCTGCTAAAGCAGATGGTTGAAGAAAGCATTTCGGCTGTTGGAGGATCTAACGCAGTTATCATAGAGAGCAACAAAAATGACGCTGAAATTGTACGGAAAGCAGTGTCCGAATTGCGAGATACTGGTAAGGTGCAGCAGCAGGCAGAAGTGTCTGATCAGCACATTGACGTGCTTGGGGGTATAAGAATAAAATCATCAGGTGGCACTATGACATACGATAATACTCTTGATTCCCGTATTGAACGACTCAAACCTTTAATAAGGAAAAACATTGCCCAGATGCTAAGAGGAGTGGAATAAAGGTTGGTAGCTAAAGGTAGGATTGTTTGGATCAGTGGACCAGCAGTTAGGGCAGATGGTATGTCATCAGCAAAAATGTACGAAACTGTTGAGGTGGGTGAATCAAAGCTCATTGGTGAAGTAATCAGATTAACTGGCGACATAGCATTTATTCAGGTATATGAGTCAACATCGGGCTTAAAGCCTGGCGAGCCTGTTACAGGTACTGGCCAGCCGCTTTCAGTGCTACTCGGTCCGGGAATCATTGGCAAGATCTATGATGGTATACAACGGCCATTGGATGAGATTGCAGCCAAGTCGGGGGCCTACATTGGCAGAGGTGTAGTAACGAGCCCAGTAGATATGAAGAAGAAATATAGATTCAAACCCAGCGTGAAAAAAGACGACCAGGTAGGTCCAGGATCGATATTGGGAACGGTAGAGGAAACGCCTCTTTTGACTCACCGCATCTTAGTTCCACCAAATCATCCAGGTGGTAAGATAACTGATATTGTAAGTGAGGGCGACTATGACCTCGAACACATAATTGCAACCACTGAAAAAAGTGGCAGCGAAAAGGTTCAGCTGAAAATGTATCATAAGTGGCCGGTAAGAAGACCAAGGCCCTATGCTGAGCGTTATGACCCCACAGTCCCACTTGTGACAGGTCAACGAGTCATTGACACATATTTCCCAATTGCAAAAGGTGGAACGGGCGCAATTCCCGGAGGTTTTGGAACAGGCAAGACTGTAACATTGCACCAAATCGCCAAATGGGCAGATTCTAAGGTAGTCGTATACATAGGCTGCGGCGAGCGCGGTAATGAAATGACAGAAGTACTTGTTGAGTTCCCTCATCTTATCGACCCCCGATCTGGCAGGCCGCTCATGGAAAGGACTGTGCTTGTAGCTAACACAAGTAATATGCCAGTCGCTGCAAGGGAAGCCTCGATCTATACAGGCGTAACAATTGCTGAGTATTATCGAGACATGGGTTACGACGTCGTGCTTGTAGCTGATTCAACCAGTCGATGGGCAGAGGCACTCCGTGAGATGTCTGGACGTCTTGAAGAAATGCCTGCAGAGGAAGGCTACCCGTCATATCTGGCTTCGAGGCTTGCAGAATTTTATGAAAGAGCGGGCAGGGTAAGGGCGCTTGGCTCACCTGAAAGAGCTGGGTCTGTCACTTTAGTAGGTGCAGTTTCGCCATCAGGAGCAGATTTTACCGAACCAGTGACAACACATACCATTCGTTTCATCAAGGTCTTCTGGGCGCTTGATACAAGGCTTGCGTATTCAAGGCACTACCCATCAATCAATTGGATGCAATCGTATTCAGGGTATCTTGAAGATGTGAGCAAATGGTGGAAGGAGAACGTGACAGGCGAATGGTACGATCTCAGGGCAGAGTCGTATCATGTGCTTCAGAGAGAAGATACACTCAAAGAAATTGTCAGGTTGCTTGGCCCAGAGGCACTCCCCGATGAGGAAAAGCTGGTGCTTGAGGTCGCACGCATGGTCAAGATTGGCATTTTACAGCAAAACTCTTTTGACAAGATAGACACATACTGCAGCCCTCAAAAACAAGTTAAGATGGTCGGCTTGATGGTCAAATTCTACCGGGAGGCTCAGAAGGCACTGAAGGCAGGCATCCCACTTGCAGATATTAGGGCAATGCCAATAATCTCAGCTTTGCTCAAATCAAAATTTGAGATACCTGAAGATCAGCTTAACAAATTTGACGATCTAGATAAACAGATAAATGAACAATTTCACAAGGCCGCAACTGCAGGAGGAGAGGGTGCAAGAGCAATGATTGAGAAGAAAGAGGCGGAGGTAGTTGCCTAAGATGACATCTACTTCTTATGGAGTAGAATACACAAAGGTAGCCGAGCTTAAGGGACCATTGATGATAATTGATGGCGTCGATAAGGTATCATTTGATGAGTTGGTCGAAATCGAGACAGTAGATGGCGAGCACCGGCTTGGGAGGGTACTAGAAGTGGGGTTTGGTAAGGCTATAGTTCAGGTATTTGAGGGAACTACCGGTCTTACAATTACTGGCACAAAGGCGAAATTTATTGGCAAGACTATGGAAATGCCTGTTTCACAAGAGCTTCTTGGAAGAGTGTTTGATGGCCTTGGAAAGCCAAATGACGGGCTTCCTGATCCAATTGCAGACAAGTTCCTAGATGTCAATGGCGAACCTATGAATCCAGAAAGAAGAGAATACCCTACCTCATTTATTCAGACAGGCGTATCAGTCATTGATGGTATGCTTACGCTTGTAAGAGGCCAAAAACTTCCAATATTTTCGGGCTCTGGTATGGCACACAACATTCTAGCAGCTCAAATTGCACGCCAGGCGACAGTCGTTGGCACAAAAGAGGACTTTGCCGTTGTTTTTGCAGCTATTGGTGTGCAATACTCTGAAGCTCAGTATTTCAAGCGTAGTCTTGAAGAATCAGGTGCACTAAGGCGGTCTGTTTTGTTCCTCAACTTAGCAGATGATCCTGCAATTGAAAGAATCATCACTCCGAGGGTGGCATTGACCGTGGCAGAATATCTCGCCTTTGACCTGGGCATGCATGTATTGGCAATACTGACGGATATGACCAACTATGCAGAAGCGCTTCGAGAAATCAGCGCGGCTAGAGAGGAAGTTCCGGGTAGAAAGGGTTATCCTGGTTACCTCTATACCGACCTTGCTAACAACTACGAGCGCGCAGGAAGAATCAAGGGCAAGAATGGAAGTGTAACGCAAGTACCAATCCTTTCTATGCCAGCTGACGACATTACGCATCCAATCCCTGACCTGACAGGATACATCACTGAGGGGCAAATTGTGCTTGGGCGTGATCTGTTCAGAAAAGGTATTTACCCTCCAGTAAACGTGCTCATGTCACTCTCAAGGCTTATGAAGGATGGAGTGGGCGAAGGGAAAACTAGGTCAGATCATATGGAAGTTGGCAATCAGCTGTATGACGCTTATTCAAGGGCGCAAGAGGTCAGGGCACTTGCTGAGATTGTGGGCAGGGCCGGTCTTACTGGCGTAGACTTGAAGTATCTCGATGCCGGTGACAAGTTTGAGCAACACTTCCTAAAGCAGGCACCTGATGAGAACAGGACACTTGAAGAAACACTTGCAAAAGCATGGGATGTACTCTCAGGTCTGCCTGAAGGCGAGTTGACCAAGATCAAAGAAAAGCATGTCAGGCAATACTACAAAGGATGAGGAGTAGAGTAAAAAAATATGTCCTTTGGAAGTAGAGTTACAGCGACAAAGATCGAGCTTATCAAGATAAGGCGCTCAATGCAGGTAGCCAAGATGGTGCACAAGATTCTAGATGACAAGCGTGAAGTCCTGCTAAAAAAGATAGATGAAATGATCGAAGAGGCAAACAAGGCAAGAGAAGACATATGGACGCCATTGGGGGAGATCTATTCCTCAGTATACCAAGCATACATGACCCTAGGTACCACAACTCTTGAATCGATATCTGATTCGACACCAAGTGTGATGGAAGTTGACGTGAATGTAAGACGTATAGTCGATGTAAAGATCCCTACCCTACAGGTCAAGACAAGAGAGGGGGGACAGTTACTTTCATACGGCTTTCTGGAGACAAATGCGTCTGTCGACAAGGCAGCCAAGCTCATCAAGAACATGCTGCCCGGGATCTGCAAGGCAGCAGAATATGAAAATGCTATATTCAGTCTTGCAAAGGAGTTAGAGCGTACACAAAAGTTGATCAACGCACTTGAGTATGTTATCATACCACAGTATCAAAATGCTATATACTTCATCAAGGCAACACTAGAGGAGCGCGAGCGCGAAGACTTTGTGAGGCTTAAGAAGGTTAAAGCTGTACTTGATAAGAAGAAGAATGCTGAGACAGAGGCTATCACACAGACATGACTTCGTCTGCAGATACAATTTCCAGTTATTATGAGAGGGCCAAGGTCCAACTCAAGGCCGATCGAGATTCAATCATACAAAAGATAAAAGACGATATCGGAGCAGCTAAGCGCAGAGCAATTTCAAAGGCCTGAGTTTCTCTGTTTTTTGCTCGTCCTTAACCTTGTCGTGCAGTTACTGTTAAATATGGCTTCAAATGTTCGAGCTCTGATAGATATGCAACTAAAGAAGGGAATAGCCCTTTTACCAGTTATCGCAGCAAT
>DAINRW010000069.1:0-6608 GCA_036741615.1 Nitrososphaera sp. | reverse complement strand
TTCGCCCGCCTTCGTCTTATCCAGGACTAGATCGTCCGGTTTCTAGCCTTACTGCCATGACTGAAGACCCTTTCGGATCCTTCGCCTCGCCAAAGCTGCGCGAATTCGGTTTCCCTTCGCCTTCCCTTTGTCAGGTTAGGCTCGCCATGACAGCAATCTCCCTGGCCCGTGTTTCTAGACGGAACATACGACCCTGGAAGGCTTCAGTCCCTTGCGGGACCTCCACCATATTCCTTTCAGGCCGTACACGTCTGTAACCGGTTGGTTTCAGACACTTTTCATCCCCCTTCCGGGGTACTTTTCAACTTTCCCTCACGGTACTAGTATGCTATCGGTCTTGGTTAATATTTAGCCTTGGATGCTACTTTCACCCATAGTCACTGGCCACTGCCAAGGCCAGATACTCTTGCTATGGCAGAATCCTATTCCCCTACGCTTACGGGGGTATCACCCTCTGCGCCAGCACGTTCCAGAGCACTTCAGCTCAGAGAACAGCATCCTATGCGCCATAGCACACCACATCTCTACCACGTTACCGTAGCAGATTCAGTTTGGGCTATTCCGTTTTCGCTCGCCGCTACTAGCGGAATCTCGTGTTGATTTCTTTTCCTCGTCCTACTCAGATGCTTCACTTCGGACGGTTCGCCCTCCCAAGCGAAAAGCAAGGGAGTGTTAAGAGAGACCTCATTCGGAGATCCCGGGATCAACGGTCGCATGCACTTCCCCCGGGCTTATCGCAGCTTGCCACGTCCTTCATCGCTTACCAAGCCGAGTCATTCCCCAACCGGCGTCTTTGCACTATACCAGGTACACCATTTTCTTTTTACTATTGCAGCCCCGGAAACTCTACGCGAACATTTCCGTAAAGCCACATTTTTTACACTCTGTCAGTTATTATGCTGACATCGTGGATGTTTCCTGTAATCCTATACACGACGGTCATTGCGGATTGCTCCGCTACGTCCTTCGTCCCCCATAACAACAGGGAACTGCATATTCAGCAATTCGGTCACACGATCGTCCAAGACGACCCTTTACACAAGGTTGCCCGGACCGTTAAAACTAAGGAGGTGATCCAGCCGCAGGTTCCCCTACGACTACCTTGTTACGACTTCTCCCCCGTTGCTGACCCCAGGTTCGATAGCGCCAATTAGGCGCCACCTCGCCAAGAACCAACTTCGGTGAAGCGACGGGCGGTGTGTGCAAGGAGCAGGGACGTATTCACCGCGCGATGTTGACACGCGGTTACTAGGGATTCCATATTCATGAGGGCGAGTTTCAGCCCTCAATCATAACTGAGGTAAGGTTTAGAGATTGCCTCCTCCTTTCGGAATCGGAACTCATTGTCCTTACCATTGCAGCCCGCGTGTGGCCCGAGGGTTTCGGGGCATACTGACCTGCCGTAGCCCCCTCCTTCCTCCGCCTCAGCGGCGGCGGTCCCTCTAATTAGCCCCACTACTCCTGAGAGTAATGGTAGCAACTAGAGGCAGGGATCTCGCTCGTTACCTGACTTAACAGGACACCTCACGGCACGAGCTGGCGACGGCCATGCACCTCCTCTCAGCTTGTCTGGTAAAGTCTTCAGCTTGACCTTCACTCTGCTGTCGCCCCCGGTAAGATTCCCGGCGTTGACTCCAATTGAACCGCAGGCTTCACCCCTTGTGGTGCTCCCCCGCCAATTCCTTTAAGTTTCAGTCTTGCGACCGTACTCCCCAGGCGGCAGACTTAACGGCTTCCCTGCGGCACTGGGCTGGCACAAGGCCAACCCATCACCGAGTCTGCATCGTTTACAGCTGGGACTACCCGGGTATCTAATCCGGTTTGCTCCCCCAGCTTTCATCCCTCACCGTCGAGCGCGTTCTGGCAAGCCGCCTTCGCCACTGGTGGTCTTCAATGGATCAAAGGATTTTACCCCTACCCACTGAGTACCGCTTGCCTCTCCCGCCTCCTAGCCTTGTAGTATCCTCCGCAGCCCATCTGTTAAGCAGGTGGATTTAACGGAGGACTTGCAAGACCGGCTACGGATGCTTTAGGCCCAATAATCGTCCCGACCACTCGGGGTGCTGGTATTACCGCGGCGGCTGACACCAGACTTGCCCACCCCTTATTCTGCACCATTTTTAGAGGTGCCAAAAGATCCCCTTAACGGAAATCACTCAGAGTAACCCTGTCAAGCTTTCGCCTATTGCAGAGGTTTCGCGCCTGCTGCGCCCCATAGGGCCTGGGCCCTTGTCTCAGTGCCCATCTCCGGGCTCCTCCTCTCAGAGCCCGTACCGGTTACAGGTTTGGTGGGCCATTACCTCACCAACAGCCTGATCGGCCGCAGTCCAATCCAAAGGCCATATAGATTTCGGCCATGGCTCATTCCAGAAACCTTGGCCTATCGCGGTTTATCCTCAGTTTCCCGAGGTTATCCACGTCCTTTGGGCATGTTGACTACGTGTTACTGAGCCGTATGCCACGCCTTGCGGCGTTGACTCGCATGGCTTAGTCCCACTCTGATAGCAGTCGGGTCCGGCAGGATCAACCGGAGTCAATCCTTTTTCTCAATTATAATGAGAGTACGGCCGGACAACTTGGTATTGTGCGGATCGTATTTGGGTGATCGTGTGACCGAGTCAGATCCAATGTGGTCATCGGATCTCCATAGTATGAGCGCAACTGGAGGTCAGTGAATCACAAAATGGCGCTAAGACCAAACATCCTCACTGACGCCGCCTTGCATATTGCGTTCGAAGCATCCATCCTTTTACAGTACACTGATATAAACCTTTACAGTCTCAATAGTAACTGCCATCATCCTGAATATCCATCAATAATTGAAGGGTCTCAATCTTTTGTTTACTATAAGCAGGTAAATAAAGGCTTTGCAAGAATCCCTTACATTATTGTACAATTCTACAGTAACAAAGAAATGATATCGAGAAACCAAAAATATTGACATTTACTTTGAAAATCTCATGACTTCAGAGTTAGAACCCACTGGTTAAATCTATGTTTAGCCTGTCATATCAATATCAGTGACAAAGCATACGGATAAACAATTATAGAATCTTGGCGACTCTTCTAATGAGAGATTAGATTTCAAATATACAAGCTCTATATAGCATAGCGATGCATTTGTTCCTTATGCATCAAGAAAGCGCAGGCCATTCGAACACCAAGAAACCCAACAGGCTTTCAAAAGAAACAAGTCCCTATCTTCTACAGCATGCTTACAATCCTGTTGATTGGTATCCTTGGGGAGATGATGCTCTGCAACGAGCAAAAAATGAGGATAAACCGATATTCCTAAGTGTTGGCTATAGCGCCTGTCATTGGTGTCACGTCATGGCACATGAGTCATTTGAAGACAACGAAGTTGCCAGAATAATGAATGATAATTTTATCAACATCAAGGTTGATAGGGAGGAGCGTCCAGACCTCGATGATATATACCAGCGCGCCTGTCAACTTGCGACAGGAACAGGAGGTTGGCCTCTATCGGTTTTTATGACACCCGATCAAAAACCATTCTATGTTGGCACATACTTTCCAAAAGACGGCAGTAGCCATTATAACATGCCAGGTTTTAGGAATATACTACTGCAGCTTGCGGATGCTTACAAGAACAAAAAGAGCGAGATTCAGGCGGCAAGCAGCGAGTTTACACACGCTCTATCTCAGACGGCCATGGATCTCGTTGTGCGCGCAGATATAATAGAAAAAACGAGCCTAGAGCGATCGGTACTTGATGAGGCCGCTATTGGATTGCTTCAAATGGGCGACAAAATTTACGGGGGCTTCGGACATGCACCGAAATTCCCAAATGCGTCTAACTTGATGTTCCTCTTAAGATACTACGATATTTCAGGTATCAATCGCTTCCGGGACTTTGTTGTCTTCACCGCAGACAAGATGGCAGAAGGCGGGATCCATGATCATCTTGGTGGGGGCTTTGCGCGTTATGCCACTGACCAAAAATGGCTTATACCACATTTCGAAAAAATGCTATACGACAACGCTCTGCTTTCACAATTGTACGGTGAACTTTATCAGATCACCAAGGCTCAGCCTTATCTACAAGTAATGTGTAAGACATTGGATTATGTAATAAGAGAAATGACGCATCCCGACGGGGGATTTTACTCCGCACAGGATGCCGACTCTGAAGGAGAGGAGGGCAAATTTTACATTTGGAAAAAGAACGAAATTGAATCAATAATTGGTGACCAAACGGCCTCTGATATCTTTTGCGAACACTTTGGCGTCACGCAAGGAGGTAATTTTGAAGGCAGTAACATCCTCAATGTTAGAGTCTCAATAACAACACTTGCCAAGAATTATAAGAAGACGCCTGAAAAAATCGCAGAAATACTGAATGATGCATCTGCTAAGCTCTTTAGAGCAAGGGAACACAGAGTCAAACCAGGAAGAGATGAAAAGATCCTGACATCTTGGAATGGCCTCATGATATCGGCATTTGCGAAAGGATATGCCGTCACCGGGGACAAGAGATATCTCGATGCCGCAAGGAGTGCAATTAGCTTCGTCGAAAGCAAACTTACCTCGAATGACGGACGCCTGCGACGTACCTTCAAAGACGGGCAATCAAAACTAAATGGATATCTCGAAGATTATGGTTTTTACGTCAACGGCCTGCTAGACCTATTTGCTACTTATTCAAAAGAAGAATACCTTAGCAAAGCAATCAAATACACAGACTTCATGTTACAGCACTTCTGGGATGAGAAGGAAGGCAACCTATTCTTTACATCCGATGATCATGAGCAGCTGATTTCAAGGACAAAGAACTTTTATGATCTTGCGATACCGAGCGGCAATTCTATGGCTGCATCTAATCTGTTGAGGCTCTACCATTATAGTCAGAAAAATGTGTTCGTTGACAGTGCGGTCAGAATAATGAAAGCTGGCTCCCGATCAGCAACCGAAAATCCTTTCGGCTTTGGCCAGATGCTCAACTCAATATATCTGTATGTGAAGAAGCCAGTAGAAGTGACAGTAATACTTCTTACAGACAGTCATCACAGCAGCGTAGATAATTCTAGTCTAGCGGTATGGCTTAACAAGCAATTTCTTCCAAACGGTATACTCGGCATGGTGGATATAAACGAGCTTGAAAAGCTCCAAGATTACCCCTTTTTTAAGGGACGTCAGCCGCAAGAAGCACGTGAAACAGCCTATATATGCAAGAACTTTAGCTGCTCGCTTCCAATTCAATCTGTCGAAGTGCTGGAAAGGGAACTTATGGCCTCTTGATGTCTATTATGAGTTTGTCACCTACACGCGGACTACCTAATATTTCATAGCGTTTCTTTGGCATCGTTATCTGGATGACCGTCTGGGAATAAGTCTTGACCAATGTCTGGGGTTGAGACCTAAGAATAGCCTCGAGTATTGGCTTGATCTGCTGCTTTACATCTTTGTCGGTGACAGCCCTATCCACTGCTTCAAGCATCATTTGCTGTTGAGATACTGGCTCTAACTCAATGTCTTCGCTCAACGCAAGGCTTACATTCGCTCCAGTTTCTGTCAATTGATTTATTCGGAATTTCACACGCTCTTCCTGCATGGTATTATCTAGATGTGGTAGATACTAAAAGATGTTATTTGTGCTTCGATAATTCATTCTTGGTACAGCAAAGGGCTTTAATCAATTCAGATCTGGTTATTGCTCCTTTTTAGTACCGATACTTACGCAGCTGCTGTGCATGCCCCGTGAGTATGTATTAGAACACGTGTATCTTTGGTTACGGGTCAGGATTTAATCGTCTTTTTCGACAGGCGATTGCAATGAAATCCAACTCACCAAATTCCTTTTGTGCCGAAGTAGAAGGAAGCTTTTAGCAGGAAAGCAATGAGCTCCCAACGGCCGAAGCTTTCGCATTGCAAGCAACTTACATTTTACTTCTGGCCAATTAGGCAACAAAATATATCACGATATGGGAGAATGCTTATCGTAAAACTGAGATTGCGGTATCAGATTTAAAATCTGGTTACTACTTTATCATCTCCTACTTGAGCCGGGCCACAAAAGTAGCTGTATTCGAGATAAACTCGCTTTAGTCCCGGAATAACTCTTCTTCTTCAGGATCCTTATCCTTCTTAATACTATTACGTTAGAACAATACGTCAGCTCAATACATGCGGATGCAGATCGTTAGTGAGGATTCGAATTCTATGACCAATTAAATGTGAATATGGAAGCTCTATCGCACAACAATTTAACAAAATGCAGGAAATTCTGGGCAGCAACCTATTTAACGACATATGTTAAAAGTCTCGTCTGATAAACGAGTTGCTATAAAAGCTCCGGGAACTATAAAAGATTACTGAATAGAAGTAGGCTAATACTATCTCCAAACCCGTAAATTGTGTCATACCCACGCATACTGACATGTCAACAACAACAACAACGCAATTACGCTCTCAATTACATGCTCAATATAACGCGAAGGCTTACTCCGCTGCAAGTGCGAAATCGCCGCTTGCTCCCACTACGATTCCGCGGCGTGAGCCAGGCGAAGATGATGTTCAAATCGAAATTCTCTTTTGCGGTATCTGCCACTCAGACCTCCATACAGTACGTAACGAGTGGGGTGGCGCTG
>DAINRW010000068.1:0-6637 GCA_036741615.1 Nitrososphaera sp. | reverse complement strand
CATATTACTATCATGGCGCCAGCCTGTCTATGTCTCTTGGATAAAGTGTAACGTCGCGGATATTTTCGACTTTTGTTAATGCCATCATAAGCCGCTCAAGGCCGAGACCAAAGCCCGCGTGTGGTGGAACCCCATAATCAAATACTCGCAGATGATAGTCAAATGCTTCAGGCTTTAAACCCTGCTTTGTCATGCGCTCCACCAGCTGATCTTTGTGGTTTATTCTGGTACTGCCTGAAGAAACTTCAAGTCCTCCATACATCAGGTCAAATGACTCACATATCCTGCTGTCTTCCATGCTTGGCTTGATATAAAATGGCTTGGTCGAAGTTGGCCAGTCAATTATGAAGTAAAAGTCATCGATGTACTCATGTTTTATACTCTTCATAATCTGTGGAGAAATGTCATCTCCCCACTGTATCCGCTCGCCCGCCTCCTGCAATTTATCAATGATGTCAGAATAACTGTACCTCGAAAACGGTATATCTGCGGACGGTAACTGAAGCTGTAGATACTCCAGATCATCTTGATTCTTTTCTTTTAGCGTATCAACGATCTTTGATATCATCCTCTCGAGCAGAGACATGACGTCATTATAATCAACAAATGCACGCTCGACATCGATTGAAATTGCCTCGGACAAATGTCTGTTGGTGCGTGAAGGCTCTGCACGAAAAATAGGCCCTATCTCAAATACACTTTCAAATGCCATTGTTAACTGTTCTTTGTATAGCTGAGGGCTCTGCGCAAGGAATGCTTCTCTATCATAATAGAATATCGGAAAAAGTGCTGCTCCGCCTTCTGTCGCAGTGGCTATCATTTTGGGTGTATTTACTTCAATGAATTTCTCCGCTGAGAGAAATGCTCTGATAGAATTTAGCACGGTTTGACGAATGCGAAATATCGATCCAAGGTAATTGCGCCGCAGATCGACTGCTCGAAGATCAAGTCGAGTATCAATGCCTACTGTTGAGGTCCTACTCTGAACAAGAAAAGGCGCCGCCTTTCTTGCTATTGAAAATACCCTAATCTCCATTGGAACTATTTCAGCGCCATTTGGAGCCTTTTCTTGAGGTCTCACCTTGCCACGTACTCCAATTGAGCTATGCTCCTTGACCTCTTTGGCCAACTGGAAAAGCGAATCACTGCATTCACTCTTCTTTACTGTGATCTGAATTTCGCCATACAAATCCCGCAATATGATAAACTGGATGTTACCGTGATCTCTTATACTGGCGATCCAACCCATGATAACGACTTCCTGGTCTATTCCCATAGAGAAGGTTATCTCTTTGGAATGATGAGTTCTTCGCCAATTTCTAAGATCTTCTTCCTGCAGCAGTTCGACCAATTATGCAGGGGTATATTGAAGAGGTTAATTTAACCTTACCAGAATTTGCATCAATATGGGTGATGGTAGAAGGAGTGGCTATCAGCAACAGAATTGAGGTTAACCTAAAACTTCTCTTGAGATGTTGTCGAGCACTCTGCTGACGGCTTGTTTCTTGACAATACCTGTTACAAAGTGAGGTTTTCCTCCGCCACGGCCGTCTATGCTCGCAAATTGCTTAAACATTTTGTTCAAGTCGAATCCTTCCATTTTTTCACTGCGAGCAAAAACTATGTTTGCTCTCTCGTTGGAAATGTTAGCAAGAAGGACTAGAGTGCTTGGATTTATAATTATTTCTCCTGCAAATTCTTGGATCTGATCGTCTGACAGATTCTCAAAGATCCCTTTTAAGAGCGTTATACTACCACTTCTGATAGGTTGTATGCTGGATAGCTTTTCTCTACTAAGCGCTTTTAATTTCCGCACATTGATTTCATTTTCAGATCTGAGCTTTTGTGCAGTATTTTCAACAGTGTTAATGTTGGCTCTAAGCTCATTGCAGACCCTTAATAGCTTTGTCGTCAAAGCTATAGCTATATCCTTGGCTTGACTGCTAACAACAAAGTCAACTTCATATTCCTTCCCGCTTTTTGATATGCGCGTGACTAGAAAAAAATCGCATTCTTGCAGATTGTTGGCATGTGCCATTGCGCAAGCCGATATGTCGTGATTTTCGATCTCTACAACTTTGACCTCAGAAGGGGTGGCCGCTGATATTCTCTCCTCGTTTGCACGCAAGTTAGGAATCTCACGCTTTGCTTCCTCAAGCGAGGAAAATGTGTGGGTCGTTACTCTACGGCCTTTGGCGATAAGTGAATTAACTTCTGTTTCTGCCTTAACTACAATATCAAGATCAAGTTGCGGAATCTCAATGAAGGCCGTATTGTTATGGCCAGACTCTTTGTGCTCCACTTTTCTGACCTTCAGGGTCTGACCGAGCAATTTCTGTAGCGATCCGATGAATGCGTGCTCTGCGGTGTGAGCTAGTCTGTTGTCACTCTGTGAAACAATACTATGTAGTCCTAACTTCAGCTATAAATGCTATTGAGAAGAAATTTTAATCTCTTGTAATAACCAGAAGTTATTGGCTAGAAAGGTTGCTACTGGCAATAAACTTACGATTGCTACACTGGGCTCCCATTGTTCATTACAAGTTCTCAGGGGTGCAAAGGACGAAGGGTTTAGGACATTGCTTCTATGCGAGAAACGTCGATTGGGGTTATACTCAAGATTTGGGTTTATTGATGAAATTGTAGAGGTTGACAGTTTTGCAGAGATCCTTGATGATATGTATCGCAAACGCCTCAAGCAGGCAGGTTCTGTGTTGATTCCCCATGGCACTTTAATATCTCAGATGAAAAGTGAGGAAATTGAGAAGATAGACATACCCATCTTTGGCAACAAGTGGATATTACGATGGGAGGCCGACAGAGATCTCAAAGAAAAGATGATGAAAGAGGCAGGCCTGAAGATTCCCCAGGTAGTCAGATCTAAAAATGATATCAATGAGTTATGCATTGTGAAGCTACATGGGGCCGCTGGCGGGCGGGGCTATTACCTTGCATGGAACCGCGAGAGCTTTGAAGAAGGTGCAAGACGGCTTATTGATCAAAAGATAATCAGGGGAGAAAGCGACCTGTACATTCAGCAATTCATTAGAGGTGTGCCAGTCTATTTACAATATTTCTATTCCCCAATAACTGAAGAAGTTGAGCTTCTGGGAATCGATAGACGATATGAATCAGACATTGACGGTATCGGCAGGATACCTGCAAAGCAACAACTTGGTGCAGGCAGCATTGAGCCCTCGTATACTGTCATAGGAAATATACCACTTGTTCTGCGCGAATCATTGCTTGATGAAGTTTACAAGATAGGCGAAAACTTTGTGCGTGCTGCAGAGCGCCTAGTGCCACCTGGGATGCCTGGCCCATTCTGCCTTGAAGGAGTATATGACAGTGAAGGTAAATTCACAACCTTTGAATTTTCTGCAAGGATTGTGGCAGGAACGAACCTCTACCTTGACGGTTCACCTTATTCTGGACTATTATATGATGAGCCCATGAGCATGGGAAGAAGAATAGCACGTGAAGTAAAGATAGCAAAGAAAAAAGGCAAACTGGATAAAATAATAACCTAAAGCATCATCCTTGTGTGCATTTTTAGATTATTATTATTATTATTATTTTGCTATGCTTCTCTCTCTTCTGACAGTGAAAGATAATTTTTCTCTTCTGCCGAGAAGATATTCAAATGCGACTCAGAGAAGGGACTTAAGCTTTTAATAATATATGCAGACTATAACGTCAGGTGGGTCATAAATTAGACATTATATTTGGTCATGGGATAATCGATCATAACAATCCTTAAAATGCCCTTATTCCTCCTCACAAATATCAATGGCTATGAATAACAAGAAGAATAAGACTGCTCGAACATTTTATGTAGGCTCTGTTATATCCGCTACCGTAATTCTTATGGCAGCCACTGTAGTTGGTTCTGCATTAATTACACCTAATCATGTAATAGCATCAATTGATAACACAATAGAAGAAGAAGAAAGAGTTGCAGTAGGAGGGGGCAACATCACTGTATCAATCAATCAATTCTTACCCGCATCAGTAGAGATTCAAAGAGGAGAAAGTGTTACATTTTATGCACCACAAAATTCCACAGAGGTACATAATGTAATATTTGACTTAAGCAATGGATCAATAATTTCTAGTTTAGAGTTGCCGTTCATACTGCCTGAAGGATCTGATCCAGATCAACTGGAACTTGTACCTCCATTCAATTTTGGCGACTCCATAATTATAGAGCAACCAGATGGTAGAGAATCTATAATCACCTTGAACAAAGCTGCATTCTATCCAACTATTGCAGACCGTGAGAATAATACAAGATATCTGCTTGATGTAGAAGAACTGGAACAGCTAACCGAGGAGGCAACGCAGCAAGGATTGTTTGAGCCACTAAACCTATCCGCCAATTATACAATGAATGGAACTGAGACAATAGTCAGCTCGGGCATAATACTAGATGTCAGTGGTTTTCAAGCCTTAGAAGAGGAAGGAGAAGAAGTATCTGCTGCTAATATTACAACAACTACCACCACAAATGCTACTGACTCCAATGCCACAGCCGTAACGGAGGAAGAATTCCTACCGCTCCCATACCCAATCCTGGATAGCTTTACGGTAACTTTTGAAGAGCCTGGCACTTATGAATACTTCTGTGCATTTCATCCTGGAATGTGGGGAGTAGTTACAGTAGCGGGGGAGGAAGAAGTGGCTGGTGAGGAAGAAGAAGTATCTGCTGCTAATATTACAACAACTACCACCACAAATGCTACTGACTCCAATGCCACAGCCGTAATAACAACGCCCATTCCTCCTACAGAGACAAGACAAGAAAATACAACCGCAACAACTGAGGGGGAGGAGTAAGATGAAGAGGAATAATAACTACAGTAAACAAGTGTGCAATATCTGTATCGTTGCAAAATAATAAAGGTAAAGAGCAAGTAATAGAAGTTTTATTTTGCTTGCTTAACTGCTCTTTTAGGTTGAAAAAATATGTGGTTTTGTACTAGTGAATACAAATTCTAAGCACTACAGGACTTCAAACGGATCAAGGAAATAGATGATCATTCGTATTATTATGTATTGAAAAAACAAACACTATACTACATCAAGGCCTAATGACTTGTATTTTTTACCTCGTGGCGTTATTGTGCAAACCTTTAAAGAGCATCGACGAGTTGTCAAGTTTTATGCAAGATATCAAGCTAGTTTATTCTACCGCTGACCAGCCAAAGCTCAATGCACCACATCTTATCTGCGGCTTTCCTGGCAGCGGTTATGTTGGCAAGCTCGCAGTTGATCATCTCATACAAGAGCTGCCTGCAAATCATCTAGTTGACATTTACTCTAGCTCCTTCCCGCCACAAATTATGATAAAGCCTGACGGCACGGCTGACCTGATGAAGAACAGTATCTTTTGGTGGCATGGTCAGGAATCTGACCTGTTATTGCTAACAGGCGACTCGCAGCCAGCTAACCCCGACTCTGAATATGCTCTCGCAGAAGAAGTGCTTAGTTTAGCGGAGCGGTTTGGCACACAGCAGGTGTTCACACTTGCAGCATACATCACGGGTGTCTTTGTAGACAAGCCTAAGATCTTTGGTACGGCTACAGACCAGGAAACAGTCAAAATTCTTTCATCAAATAATATATCGGTGATGGATAGTGGAAGCATCACCGGAATGAATGGTCTTGTAATCGGCATAGCAAAGTTGCGCAACATGAAGGGAGTATGTCTGCTTGGAGAGACATCAGGCTACGTAGTAGATGGAAAGGCGTCCAAAGCAGTGCTTGAAACCCTTCTCCAAATAGTCAATGTCAAAGTAGACATGGCAAACTTGGACAAACGTGCAAAAGACACTGAAATGTTGATTCAAACCATCGAGCAACAGATGCTTGCAGCACAAGGCGGTAGGCAATTTGAAGGTCAGCAGCCGCCTCAAAAACCCCGCGACACTGGCTATATTAGCTAGATCTTTTTTAGGCTGCCGAACTTTCCAACATTGATGCTATCTTCGCCCTTGAACGTGTTGATATAGCCATTCTCTATCGAAACTGTGTCGCCGGGCTGGATCTTGTTTATGTCATCGCCCCACAATGAAAGCTTGATGCTCCCAGTTTCGTCTGAAATTCTTGCGTCTGCTACAGTATTTGTCCCTCCCGCCTTAAGATTGACTGTGCGGGGCTCACCAACGCTTTCTACTTTTCCCGTGACACTTACATTGCGCATTCCCGACTTCAGCTCACCTATGTTCATATATTTCCTGCTAAAGCTGCATCTGATAATAAATGTTTTACATGGCAGCTACAATAAGCGAATGCCCACAGTCAGTGCAAACCAACTTTATCCCAGCCATCGTTTTCTCGCGTACTTCATGAACTGTCTTTGAATGGCACTTTATGCAGAGCCTTGAAACAGTCTCGGGCTTAGGCATTAACATACTGTACTTGCACCAAGCAAAATTTAACCTTATTTCATGTGCCGCAACTATGAAATAAGGTTTTATAGGCAAGACCAATGAGTGGAGGGGTAGCGAAGCCTGGTCAAACGCGCAGGACTCAAGATCAACTGTGTCCATGGTACCATTTCTTCTCGCAACATATACTGAGAAAGAAAAAGCGAGATGAGTGATCCCGTCCCTTAGGGGTTCGTGGGTTCAAATCC
>DAINRW010000067.1:0-6722 GCA_036741615.1 Nitrososphaera sp. | reverse complement strand
AGCACGCAAGCGCAAAGAGCCTGAGGAAACGACGGTTGAAACCACCGAATCGTCCTTTTCAGGTAGTTCTGGAAGCGGAGGGGGAAAGCGGATCAAGCGATTCAAGTCAGACGGCACACCAGTATACGAATAAGAAAAGAATAATTCAGAACTCAACCGTAGAATTGCAGATCAATAGCATCCCTATTAGATGGTGTTGTCAGCCTTTTTAAATGGTGAGAGGAGAACTAGAAGAGAGGAAGGGTAAGGGGAAGAAGCGGCATTTCTATTGATTCCTTTTCCTCAAGGCTAATAAGTCGGCATTGTCAACTATGCATAACAAACAATTGTTCAAAATAAGGACGCATTTGATGCGTCAGCGACATGCAGGTACAGCAGCAGAACTTTATGTGTGCCCTGTCTGCAAATCAGGATTCAAAGAAAAGGTATTGCTGGCTATACATATTGGAACAAGGCACTAGTTCCTCTATATCTTTTAAGCGTGCTTCCCAGATGCAATAAAATTGGGTGGTTCTAATTAAGATCCTTATAGTAACTGCACTTGATTTATAGACACATAAACAGTATATTATTTCCGGATGGAATGGTATGGGCTCATGCTGGGTGCGATTGGTGGACTGTTGGGCACGCTCGTTATGTCTGCCATTGAGATTATACCGTGGAGAAAGTGGGGACTATCCGGTGTATTTGAGTGGCACGAGAATCAAATACTCATTGCAAAGTTTCTAAGATTAGAAAATGATGTTGATGGCGGTCTTCACTATCTGGGCATATTTGGCCTTCATTTCATAAACGGTCTATTGGGAGGCATGGGATTCTATTTTGCTATTACATTCATAGATTACTTGGCAATTCTGCCTCTGCCACTTTTAGGAATACTATATAGTTTCTTTTTGTGGGTCGTTACGCTTGTACCAATTCATAAGCCTATAACAGGTCTGCATCCGTGGAATCACCCATTAGGACATTGGCCGGCCATCGCGAGCCTCGCAGGTCACTTTGCATATGGGCTGGTACTGAGCCTTTTGTTTCTTGGTTTCGTGTGAGTATATTACAAATAGCAGTAGGGAGGACGTCGAGGAGAGAACAAATTCAAGTGAATGTTATGAACAGACTTTAGTATCCTTTATTCATACATAGAATAGACTGAAACCTATAGCCTAAAAATGAGCAAAGGCAATACATGAATCTAAGACCGTATTCTCTAGATAAGAAGTCCTTCTTTGGAATTTCTGATTGGGTTTAAGCACTCTATGATGCAATATTCAGACGAGCCGCAAATTGACGCTGTGGTTTGCACATCAGGCAACAGTCAGAAAATCATGAATAACAGGCGTCTCACAACATTTTTGCTTGCAGGGCGAAAGATGCAGGATAGTAGTGCAATAGTAGACATTATACACGATAGAAAGTAAATAGTCTTAATGCAAGTTGAGAATGAATTAGGTATGGATAATCACCGTTCTCGTAAGATACTTGTTGCAGGTGGAAGTGGCTTCATAGGAAGCAGGCTCATCAATAGGTTGGCTGCAGACATCCATAGTCATGAACCACAATTCAGAATAGAGATTATGTGTTTGACTCGGGATCCAGAATCCGTTAAGGACTTGTTCGATAAAGATATTAGATTAGTTAAAGCAGATGTTTCAAATTATCAAGATCTTGCAAGAGCGATGTCTGAGGGAATTGACATCGCTTATTATCTTGTCCATTCTATGGAAGGTGCTTCAAAGGAGTGGAAAAAATTTGCTGAGCGCGACAGAGCTGCTGCTACGAATTTTGCCAAGGCTGCATCAGAATATGGAGTCAAGCGAATAATATATCTTGGGGGATTAATCCATGCAGAGGAAAACAACCAGCATAGCCTTTCACAACATATGCGAAGTAGGAGAGAGGTTGGGGAAATACTGCAACAACAATATTCATCATCTAAGGTTACAATATTTCGAGCGGCTGTAATCTTGGGTCAGGGAGGCGGATCATTTCAAATGCTCCAATACCTAGTGGAAAGACTTCCTGTTATGGTTTGTCCAAGATGGGTGCTTACTAAAAGCCAGCCAATAGCTGTAGAAGATGTTGTTGAGTACCTTGCCAGGTGTATTAATGTGAAAGAAACTGAGGGAAAAACGTTTGACATAGGAGGTCCTGATATTTTGACATATCTGGATATGATGAGAAAATATGCAAGAATGCTAAAGAAGTCGGTGCACATCATAATCATACCATTTCTTACTCCTCGTCTGTCATCTTATTGGGTGGACTTAGTTACACCGGTCAAGGCATCCCTTGCAAGACCGCTGATAGACAGTCTCAAACATGATGCCACGGTACAGGATGGTCAGGGGCGGCTGATTAGGCAACTAATTCCCATCCAACTGAAATCATTTGAAGAAGCCATCCAAGCAGCAAGGAATGAAAAGGTGCAGGTTAGGCGATCAAACAGAACGGTCAAAGAGAGAAGTACTCTAAAAATTAACCGCAACCTGTTAATGTTGTCACTGCTTGCTATGGCTGCAATTGGCTCTACCTATTATATTGTCGATGATAGACCTGAAATTTACCACTCCAATTGGATTATTCTTGGAACAATATGGTATCTAGGTATAGTATTCGCCATTTACTTTTTGAGATACGGTGCAAGATTAGGCGCTCTTATAGCAGGCGTATTGGGCTGGCTAACTCTCACGTTCTGGCTGATTGATAACCTCTACATTGTGTGGGGGATATCTGTGCTAGCTTCATCCCCAGATGCAACTATTACAATTCGTAACTTCATTGGGGCAGGGGTTGCTGCAGTCGTTGTTGCAACTTCTCACAATTTATTCCACAAATTGCGATGATTGATAGCAAACGCGGTAAGAAGCATACAATTAAGGTTGAGAACAGATTTCTGAGGAAATGCATTTACCCAGTCATTCAATTTTCTGATTCTATGGTATCATCATTGCATTCTATCGTCTATACTTATCTTGATAGTAAGGAAATTGTGATGGCATCATGTCACATACAATTTTCTTGCCAAAACAATAGCAGGCGCAATAAGAAGCAGAGTTGCTATCCCATATTCGAGTCCAACAGTCCCAGTTACAAATACTGAATCAAGTATTATTATGGAGATGACCATGTTTCTGACTGCCTTTTGCACTGAACGCGATGACGACTCTTTCATAAGATACCGTTTGAAAGTAACAATCATGACAGCAGCAAATAATGAAAGATTTAGCAAAAATGTCCATTGCAGCTGGAGCAATAGCAGCCCTAAACCAGCTACAGCTAAAATGACACCAAATACCATCAAAAAGACTATAGCAGAATTGGGTCTTTCGTTTTCTGCCTCCTTTTTGCTCAGGATCGTTATGGATGAGATGTACAAAAATAA
The DNA here is from genome assembly GCA_036741615.1 of Nitrososphaera sp. Taxonomy (GTDB): domain Archaea; phylum Thermoproteota; class Nitrososphaeria; order Nitrososphaerales; family Nitrososphaeraceae; genus Nitrososphaera. The sequence continues at coordinate 3,343 of DAINRW010000067.1, read as the reverse complement.
TGAAGCTGCAGCCGTTCCTACGATAGCCAATGAATGATTATTAATATATAGCAGCACAGGGCTTGCTCCAAAAATCACGTTTAGAAATCGCGTGGCGCCCATTGCAAACGGGCCTACCACACCATGCTTCAGCTGGTAATCATAGGCAATTATTGCAAGAGTGAGTGCCAAACTAACTGCAAGGCTTGCCGGACCTAGTAGCAAGGCAATAGTGTTTGCAATCAACAGCGCGACTACAGCAATGGCCAGGGCATGTCCTTTTGAGATCTTTCCAGAAGGAAGGGGTCGGGATGGACGTTCTCTTTTATCTATTTCAATGTCAAAATAATCATTTAGAACTATTCCTGCAATGTATAACAAGCCTGATGAGACCATAAGTGCAATCAGGTGTGCCCCATCTGCTTCAGCTACTGTAAAAGCGGTAGCTGCAAAATACCCAGCCAATATATTAGAAGGTGTCGTGAATACGTTTGGAAGCCGGATTAGCAGAAGGTATTCTTTAAAACGTTGGCTTACACGATATTGCAAAGGTAATCGTACGCCTCTTTCGCTGCTTCTATAGGATTATCTTGGTAGGGATAAAGCTCGACAGTAACAAACCCTCGGTAACCGATATCATCCATTGCATCAAAGACTGAACGAAAGTCAATTGCCCCTCTGCCCGGAATCAAGTGGTTGTGAATTCTAGTGTGTGCGATGTCTGCTAAATGAAAGTGTTCGATATATTCTGACAATTCCAAGACGACTTTGGCCGGATCTTCGTTTACGCAGTAAAAGTGACCAATGTCAAAGTTGAGCCTGATGTACTTCGGATTAAGGATTTTTGTCATCAATTTTTTGAACTGCCTGGAATTTTCTATGAGAAGTCCCGGTTCAGGCTCGATTAGCACTTTAACATCGTCTTCCTCTGCTATTTGAGCTACCCTTGCCAGGCCATCAAGAAATATTTCTTCAAGGCGGTCCACATCTAGGGGTTGCTGTCGTTGTTGTGGTTGTTCTTCTGGTGGTGCTGTGGATGGTGAGGATGACGACGATGAAGCGAGCATTTTCACTGGACCACCTGGTTCTGTGGACAGGTGTTTTGCTCCGATTTTCTTTGCAAGCCTTATGCATTCGATTGTATGTTGTATACGTATCTCTCTTCTTCTGTTATCATCATCTATCCAAGAAGGGTGGTACGTATCTCCAATTGCAAAAAGCGTAAACGCATTGAGGTTTGAGATTTGTATGTTGGATGATGCAAGAGTTTTCTTAAATGATCTAATGTGATCCTCTTTAAACTGAGGGGGATATGCATGTGGAATGTCACACAAGATCTCAACACCCCTGTAGCCTAACTTTGCAATCTCTCTTATTGAATCTTCAAGAGAGTATCGTTTGAAGGCATTGGTGCTAAATGCCAGGTTGATCATTATTGCTAAGGCTTCCAGGTAAATCGTGGTGATTGCTTGAAGAATTCATACGCGTTGTAAAATGTTACACGCTCTATTTCATTAGTGCTAAAATTCGCCTTTCTCATCTCCCTTGCGACAAGTGGGACGCTTAGCGGGTCAGATGGGCCCCAGTCGGCTGCACTGTGGATCATTATTCTTTCCGTGCCATATTTTTTGATGATATTCATTGCACGCTCCGGCGACAACTTGGATACAGGGTATACTGAAAGTCCAGCCCACATGCCAAACTCGAGAGTCTTTTCAATTGTTTCTTCGACATTATGATCTACCAAAATTTTGTGTCTATTGTAGCGCCTGCCGTGTTCACTATTTAGTATCTTCTCAATACGCCGCATGCCTTCTGGCTTGTTAATGTGAGGGAGGTGGACCGTCATGAGCATATCCTTTTCTGTTGCAATATCCATCTGCTTTACAAACACCTCCTCTTCGAGGTCATTTATGAGATTGTATCCAAGCTCACCCACGGCCACTACCCGTTCTCTGTCCAAATATTTCTTCATCGCTTCTAAAGCATCTAGTGCAAGTGGACGTTCCATGGCTTCCTTTGGATTTACGGAGATGCAGACAAAATGATCTATTCCATAGTCTCTTGCGCGCTTTGTTTCAAACGTTATCATATGTTCCCAATAATCCTCAAATGTCCCAACCGAAGTGCGCGGGCTGCCTAGCCAAAACGAAGGCTGGACTATTACCTCTATCCCCGCTTTGGACATTGCCTCATAGTCGTCGGTTGTCCGAGAGTACATGTGTATGTGTGGCTCAAATAACCTTGTCATATCCTATATTATGAGAAGTGCGTTGTAAATCTTTTTAGGTTGTAGAACAAATTCACTGTACCAACAGAATATGCTGGCTGCGGTTTTCCATGCACCCAACAAGATTATCGTGCAGCAAGTACCTGTCACTTACAGTCAGGTCACCCTCAAGGTGAGAGCCTGTGCAGTATGCGGATATGACGCTCGAGTCTTCAGAAATGGTCATCGAAAGGTAGACCCGCCAGTGATTTTAGGACATGAGCTTTGCGGAGAATTACAAAATGACATTAAAGCAGAGGAAGGTATGGCTTTGAGTGCAGGTTCTAGGGTTGCAGTTTGTCCTTTGATTCCTTGTCTTCATTGCAGATACTGCCAACTTGGTGATTACAACCTCTGCGTTAACTTGAGGGAGATAGGCTCTACCTCAGATGGAGGCTTTGCAGAATACATTACAATCCCGGATCAGCTGGTTAAAATAGGCGGTCTTGTGCCAGTGCCGGACAGCCTAACTGACGAGGAGGCTGCACTTTTAGAACCTCTTGCGTGCTGTCTGAACAGCTATTACCGTATACTGCCTGTTGCTAAGGGAAGAAGCTCTGTTGTGATCATAGGAGATGGACCAATGGGGCTCATTCACCTTCAGCTATTCAAGAAATTATCTGGAGCAAGAGTGGCAATAGTCGGCAAGGTACCATTGAGAATGCAAAAGGCAAAAGCGATTGGCGCAGATGCAGTCCTCGCTTATAACGATAAGACGGTTGCTGACGTGCTTGACTTTGCGGGAGCTTCTTCTGGTGGTGACAGTGGTGTTGGTGCAGACGTAGTGGTAATTGCAACGAGCAACCCTATTGCATTTGAACTAGCAACAAAGGTCTCCGGGAGGAACTGTAAGATAATTCTCTTTGCAGGCATGCCCAGCGGGCAGACACTCTTGTTAGATGCCAACTGGCTGCATTATAATCAGATCTCTGTCACTGGCACCTTTAGCTCTACGCCCAAAATACTAAAGGAGGCTACAAGAATTGCTGCAGATAAAACGATTGACCTCTCTACAATTATTACGCACAGATATTCTCTTCCAGAAATAGAAAAGGCAATAGACGTCACTGAAAAGTATCGCGGACTTAGGGCTGT
>DAINRW010000066.1:0-6961 GCA_036741615.1 Nitrososphaera sp. | reverse complement strand
GAGATTTATGAGCACTGAAGAAGCAAGATACAGACCAATAAAGGTCCTTGATAAAATGGAAGGAAAGAATCACATAGTCCTCCTGTATTACAACGAAAAAAAGTATGCAGATTTGGTCATAGCTCGGTATCTTTTAAATGGTTTGCAAAAAGGAGAGTCTTGCATTTTCTTTACTTCTGACAAGCCTGAAACAATTGAAGGAAGACTATTTGCCAGAGGAATTGACGTTGATTCATACAAGGGGACAAACTCTTTGCGTATCTTTTTCATTGAAAGATCCGGTGCAAATAGACTTGATGTACTTGACACACTCAAAAGTATAAGAGAAGAAGCCACGAGAGGCATGGAACCTCCATATAGATTTGTTGGTAGGACGATAAGAGACACAGGAACAATAGAAGGAATGAATTTGGGGTTAATAGTGGAAAAAACAGGCCACGAACATTTTGAGGAATTTGACAATTCCCAATTGTGCTACTATGACATTTCTGAGATAGAACAATCCAAGAGGAATGAATGGATAAGAGGGCTTTTGAAAACTCATCACTATGTGATTTATGCGTCAGAACCTGACAAAGCTGTAGCATTTGAAACCATGCTACTTGAACCTGAAGAGTAATAATGTAGTAATATGACTTTTAACCTGTTTTAGGAAGGCGATTAATCAAAATATCTGCAAGAGAAGATCTTCTGCCCTACGATGTCTTTGAATCTTACAACAAGACACACTACACAAAAGAATAAAGTGTTGCTGGGTTACGGCTTGCTTCTTCCATGAATTAAAAGAAAAGAAAAGAAAGAGGAGAGACATATTTCTCCTTGTTAGAGGCTAAGCTTGTTTGCTTGGGAAATCGAAGGTGTTGTGATATTCATAGGAGACTCTTCCTGCAATGCAACAATGTCTGCATTATTTCCAATTCTACTTTCCTGCCCCCATTCTCTAGTTGACAGGTTTCCAGTTAGAGCTCGTCATAATTATTCAAGTTTCTGCACATCTATAGCATATAGACAACATCTGATGCGTTAGTGGGATACGCGTAAAGCAAGGGATCTTCAAGTTCCTTCACGGTAAGACCTAATCTAATAGCCATAGAGAATATATTGATAACCTCTTCCGCATGAGGGCCAAGTAAGTGAGCGCCTAGTATTCGATTGCTATCTTGTTCAATCAATATCTTAAAACCCGAACAAGTCTCACCTACCCTCCTTGAAGAAGCCCAACTGGCAGTATTTTCATATTTGATTCTGAATTGAAAACCAGCTTCCTTAGCTTCTTTCTCCTGTATACCCACAGATGCGAGCGGGGGAATAGTAAATACAACACTGGGCAAACCACTATAATTGGACTTGAGGACATTTCCTTTGATTAAATTAGTCGCTACCAAGCTTCCATCGTAAGTCGCTACGGGAGTTAAGGGGAGACCTCCACTAGCCGCAACATCTCCTGCGGCATAGATAGATGGATTTGAAACACTTTGCAGATATTCATTTACCCTTATGCCTTGCATTGTATGTTCTATACCAGCTGCTGCAAGATCTAAACCTTCGACATTTGGGATTCGACCAGCACCATGCACTACCATATCGCAGTCAATTCGTGTGGTTGTACTTTTTTGGTTATGGTTATTATTACTTGAAATAAAAGAAGTATTAGAATAATGTACTGCATATGAACCATCATCGGATGACTTGTCAATTTTTTCAACTGCTGACTGTAAATGAATATCAATTCCAATATCTCGACTTTTCTGTACTAACAAATTAACGAGGTCAGGGTCAAAGTGCTCCAAAGGCTGTTTACCACGGTGCAAAATCGTAACCTTAGCTCCTGCACGAGCAGCAATATGTGCAAATTCAAATGAGATATAGCCGCCTCCAACAAAAACGATTCTATTAGGCAGATGATCTTTGCCAAATTCTAAGAACTGATCGCTTGTGATGATGTTCCCAGAACCTGGGATATTCAGTCGCATGGGTCTTGCTCCCGTTGCTACTAAAATTTTCTTGCCTTTGAGAACAGTGTTCTGGATATTATTGTTTTTCTTGCTTTCTTCTCCTTGCACTTTAACTGCATTCGACCCTATAAATCGTGCATGACCATGGAAAGGAACTATTCCAGCTTTCTTGTAACCTTCTTCTCTATGTTTTGGAAATGGCTCAGTAAAAGTTCTCTTGAACTGCATCAAGTCAGACCATTTAATGTGAATTTTATCATGGCCTAATACCCCCTTATTTTGATGCCTCCGAGCAGAATCAACAACATTGATTGCCTCAACAAGGACTTTTTTGGGATCACAGCCACGTAGTGCACAAGTACCTCCAAAAGATAGGGAATCTATTATGGCTACTTTCCATCCTGCAGAACTACACTCATGTGCCGTAGTAGATGCTGCGGTACCTGTTCCAATTACTATTAAGTCAAATACTGGTTCGTCATCCATATGATATCTCTCTCTACTTCTCGATCTACTCTACCGCCCCTGAATAAAAACAAGATGTCAGCAATACCACTTTTTGAGGCGATATCACTTCACCGCCCGACGGGACAGATATGATGTAACCCGCTGACTGCGGAAATAAAAAATTTCTTATTTTGAAGATTTTTGTCCAACCGGACTGAGGAAGTCGTCACTGGAAAGAAGGTTTGATATTTGCTTAATTATTTCCTGCTTGCCGTTACTTGAAGGCGACTTAACCCATCCATAATCCTTTGAAAAATCCTCCTCTTTGTATGCTGAATTCTGTGACAGTTCAAGTATTGTTTTAACTGTTTCTCTGTAGGCACTTGATATAGAATTTGAAGAAGGAAAATTGTATATCATTTGCGACATTTTGTTTAAAAGAGCTTGGCGCATTTCTTTTACCGACCTAAATCTTGCCCATGCAACATGGAAGTTCCAGTCTGCTAATTCTTCCACTGGAGATTCTCCCTCCTTTATCTCTCCTCCATCATTAGCAAGGTTTGATATAAGGACGCTTATGCGTGCATACTTGAATTCATTTGAATCATGAGGGCTATGAGCATAACATAAGTGATCATTAGAGAAAAGAAAATCTTCATGTTCTACTGCCTGTTCTATCTCTGACACCAGCCACTCTTTGTGTCCAGTATGTATAGCATTTAATGCCCATTTTTTATGTATTTCTTTGTCAATTGAATTCTTAAATGTACTATAATCATGAGTCAACATGGCAATAGCAAACCTGGCGGCAATGTAGACTTCAGCTTTATCCACATCAGATGAAAGCGGAGAAATCAGCTGCTGAAACTTGTCTTTGATTTCCGTCCGCAATTGATTATATGAATGAAATTGTGCCCACTCTAAATGATCGGCAATATAGGTGCTACCCGCTGTCTGTTCAGAATTCTTCAAATCAATATTATTGATTTTAGCCATATGTGCAAATAAGACAGACACATGGGCAAACTTCCTATCATTTCTCTCATGCAAATTATTAGCATAGGGTTGGGGGTCTCTTTCTTCCTCTGTGGAGGGAATGATAGCTGACATCTGCATGACCTGGTAGGGATTCCAGGTAGACATTGTAAAGTAGATCTTTGTATAACGCCCTTTGATTCCTGTGGAATAAGGAGCCATCTGATATGGACCATACTCATGGCCTTTATCCTCATGGCCATCTCGAGTAGGATCGTTAAGGTTGTCCTTTCCAGGTTCATGAATAAATTTGCCATATCCATCTTCAGGATCAAAGATTATCTTTGGCGCAGACCAAGGGCCCCAAGGTGTATCAGCTAAGCGAACAATGACGCCTCGGGTATTGCACAATTCACAGTTATACAACATGGTCCACTTTTCAAGATAGTAATTCCACCTGACTGATATTTCCGCCGCACATCCCGTAGGGAACAACGGTTTGGCCATAGATTCGTCAGAGGTCCAAATAGGTTGTAAATGGTCTTCTTTTTCATCTGCTATACCTGAGAAGAACCTTAATGAGGATCGATTGTTGATTTCAGCCAATGGGATATAGGCTAAATAGATATCGCTCTTTCGATGTTCACCTGTTCCCCAGATCAGCAATCCTTCACCAGCCTTCTCGGGTAATCCTTGAAGAACATGATTGTCTATAACCTGAGCCGAAACATGGATGAATTTATCAGTTGAGAGGGTATAAAGGGGCTTGCCAAAATGTATCCCGCCATCGTCTGACCGTGCAAGTATGGATCGTGTGGGGGATAGAAATGACTCCGGAAACAAATCAGTAGTAAAAAATACATACATGTATTCTCCAATGCTAATCCCTTCTATTGGATGCTCTCCTGTCATCTGGTCTACATAATCCAAATGAGGAAAATCCGAATTAAACAACAACTTAATTCCTTCATACGCATGATCACTAGTGGTATAGGCTATTGAATCGTAATCAGTAGCAGCTTCATTGAAATCCTCACCGGGCATTGCTGTTGCAGGAAGGCCGGGCTTACCTTTCGTTCTATTGGTATCACCAAACAAAAAATACAGCTTGCCATCATGCAAAAAAGATACACCTAGATCTGTTCCATAGATACCAAATCGTGAGCCAGTTTCATTCAATGTTTTCTGTCCAGTCTCACGGTCAATATCACCAGTCAATTGTGAGACTTTACGCGTACCATAAAGCTTACTGGGTCCAGGGTTGCCTGCGCATAAAGGATAATAGTTCATCAAGAAACTGTCATGTATTTTTCTTTTTTTTTCGTTACTCATTTGTTGCTTCTTAGTCTGTCATCTTTTACTGGATAGATATACGTTCTAATGGTATTATTCTTCAATTGTCTAACCCTTAAGCATCATGATCATACCTACAAATGCGCACTAATCTATTCTCACGCGCTATAAATGAAAACTATCTATCTTTCTTCCTATTCATAGGCCCTCGGAATCATTTTCTGAAGCGATACCAGTTCTCGGTCCGACGGAGCCGCTTCCTTACCGTTCTTTTAGAAGACGGCAGGTCTAGACAGATCATATGCAAATTAGGTTTAAACCAAACTAAGCAAATCAAAGACAGATATAATCAGGGAGATATGCCAGTGCCGATATTCATAAAAAATAGTATGAGTCTACAAAGCACGACTTGGGACTCAAAGGGTAACAGAGGTTAGAGAGAGCCTCACTCAAAAAAAAGAAAAAATAAACTATTTGGACGATAATTCCTTAATTCTTTCCTCTACTCCTTCGACCTCTTTCTGAAGGTCCTCCTTGTATTCTTTTAATAAATCCAGTTTTTCTTCTTTCGTTAGAAAACTCCTTACTCCATATCCCCAGTGGCCACCACAACCATATCGCATTTCTTTCACCTCCATTTATATCGGATATGCGATATATGGTTTACACACTATTTATTTATATCGGATATGCGATACATTTTAGGTATGCGACGATTTAGATCTGATTGTTGCGATATGAGAGGTATGCTGGGATTCTTGATCCTCTTCTTACTTTCAAAGGAGCCCATGCATGGTCAGGCTCTTGCGGACGAGATTGCAAAGAGGAAAGGAGAGAAACCCAGCCCAGGTACCATATATCCTGCACTAAAGAACCTCCGCGAAGCAGGATTTATCAAGGAGGAGAATAAGGATGGAAAGACCATTGTTTACAGCCTGACTCCAAGGGGAGAAGGTGCTCTCAAGATAGCTAAAAGGAGGTTTACAAGAACCTTTCTTGGAGTCTTTCCATGAGTTGAAAGAGTAATCCACGATAGATAGTTCTCAGTCTCAATAACTGCACATACCTTCTTTCTTGGTTTGTTTCAATGAGCTACAAAAGCCTCACATCCATTTACAGAATCTGGGACCTCTTCCCTTGAACTGATTCAGATTAAGGAAGTAGTAGTTTTCGGCTTGATCATGTGCTACCTTTTAAGAGATAGCGGGGGGTATTTTGAGCAATGGGCTCTTGCTTCCAGTGACAGCTCCAGCAAAAGCCACATCTCACACAAGCAAACTGGCTTCTCTTACCACACGATTTACACTCGCCGTACTTGAGTGTAAGATTATCTCTCAAGAACTCATGCATGGTTTGCAGCTCTTAAACGTGTTAATGATCTTGTCATTAATAACATATTGTTTGCTTTATGATTATCGAACAGCTAGCTCCAACTCCTCCAAAAATATGCCAGGAGAATAATGCACGATTAAATTCATAGCGGGGATTCTATGATAAATGTATTTTTTCTGGGGTAGCAAACTGGAAGAGTGAAACCAATAGTCACCTATAGAATGTTCTCCCTGCAGCCAAGGTTTAAAGAAAGAAGTAAGAACAGGGGCAGAAATTACTACCACCTAAGCATAATAAAAGGAACGTACTTAACTGGTTGATACCACTTGACATTATGACCAATTCTGATAACTGCAGTCAAAATAGACATGATTCCTGCGATGGTATCATCAAGACCCTCGTACATGATTCAGACAACATCAAAATGTGTACTTGTCAATGTCATAATAGCAGCTACCAGATGGTACAAAAGATGTTTGGAGTAATTAATCAAAAAGAGTAACAACAGCTGCATCTGAAATAAATGCAGCTTTGACAGAAGTTATAAGTACCCCGGGGGGCCACTTCCTATCCTCATATTTTTATTCTTCTTCTTCCTCTGCATAATTGTATTCAATGCCAAAACACTTAATCTCATGCGATTGTGGAAACGTGATGGAATGCATCGAGGAGGATGATTTGGTAAAACCAAAATATAGGAGCATCTCGGGCAATCTCCGACTTCGATGTAACGACTGCGGAAAAGAGCATGAAGTTTTTCTTAGACATAAGATTGCCAAATTTGTTAGAGCATCGCCGTCATTCAAGGAGATTTCTTCATACTAACAACCAACAAATCTCACTTCTAACGTAAATTGGAAAGGGCTCACACTAACAAGTTTGCTCTCTGTGATACTAAAATAAAAGAAGCATGCTCAAGGAAAAGGAATCAAAATTCACACCAATGGTGATTACAAAAG
>DAINRW010000065.1:0-6963 GCA_036741615.1 Nitrososphaera sp. | reverse complement strand
GCTGATGAATTGATGAAGTTGGCTTCATTAAAAGAACAAGGCATCATTTCTGAGACAGAGTTTACCCAAATGAAGCAAGATTTGCTGAAGAAGATACAAGCATAGTGACGCAATTAAGGAAAAATAATAGCACAATCAGCGTGACGAACTATGCTCCTATCAAGGATATAAACAACAAGAGAATTATTAAACTTTAAAGGTTAACTTCACGTATCTTATTGGGTGATCGATCTTTGAGAGCAAAAAAGATTAACCAATTTGGCTAAAGTAATTCCTTGACCAAAAAGGATATTACAAAAAGTAGCGTTCTTAAACAGGATTCATATGATATTTTATCTTTGTTCTTTTGCCGCTAACCCACGCAAGCGTATCATAGATAGCTATTCCTAGCTTGGCGTGTTTCGAAGGCGGCAGCTTTCAAGTGCAATTTGGTCGGGCGTAATGCAATCCCTTCTATTAACCCCCAACGGTTGTTGCAGAGGTGAAGTTATATTAGTATAGACGTTATCGTTTGAATTTGGGGTTAGCTTCAGATCCACAAGGACCTCTTGATTACTATTGTCCTGTGGAACCCTAAATACTTCTTCTAGGGGAGTTCTTGAATACTGTCTTGTTTACTGCTAGCATACACCAGCACCTTGAGGTGCAAAGGTTGTTGTTGTGTCGTTTGCGGTTATTGTATTTCCTGCAGTAGCATTGGATGCGCTAGTGTCATTAGCACCGATGCCAGCACCTTGAGGTGCAAAGGTTGTTGTTGTGTCGTTTGCGGTTATTGTATTTCCTGCAGTAGCATTGGATGCGCTAGTGTCATTAGCACCGATGCCAGCACCTTGAGGTGCAAAGGTTGTTGTTGTGTCGTTTGCTGCTGTCGCCGTGGCATCACCAGCATCTACAGCTAAACTTCCTCTTGTTGTAGCATTGTGGGGTAAGCAATCAGATTGCGTTACATTTGTTCCACTGCCTGCCGATCCCAATGATGCGCCACCAGGCGCCACTGTAGCGCCAGTTTCATTGCCACCGCCAGTAGCATGCACAGGATAAGTTGACTGGGACGCTACGAATATCAATGCTATTAACATACAAGGTAAAGTAATGGACGAAATGATGCTTTGATAGATCTCAGGTTTCACAACTATTTTTTTTCTCTGATGTTTATTGACATTAATGATACCTTTATCATATTGCTCCATTATGATGAATTACTGCGCTTCAAAAATTTAACTTTAGGTGCACAAAATTCCGTCGAGTATAGTAGATAAGATTACTATGTTATTGATTAGTATAAAATATAATGAAACAAACTTGTCAGACTAAGAAGTGATAATTCAAGTTTAATCGATGCAAGAAGTGCCACTGAGACACCTCGTAAAGTCATTAATCTATCTGACACTCTGCTGTTTTGTTATAATGTCGACAGTTCGAGAGACTTTAATCTCAGTTTTGCCATCAAATTAGCAGCTGATTTGGCATCAACCTGCCAAACCTTTCACTACTATGTATACGGCTCATATGGAAGGATCAAACATAGTACAAAATTTCTTGAATGGTTTCAGATTATCATCCGCTAGGACTCAGGGTACTCTTTCTAAGGGTCCGACGGGGTTTAGCATCGCGGGTCTGAACTAACAACACTCTATGTACGGCATACCCGAAGATAATCTATCCATTTCTGGCTACTCTGATGCTTCTTTGTTTTCACTCTCGTCTTCTCCCCCTTCCTCGCTAATGGGTGCTGGGAGTGCTTCCTGCAGTTTTTCGACCTTTCTTGCAAATACAAGATACGTAGTATGTCCAATCATCCTCATCGAGGGACGAGTCATCCCTTCTCTTGCCTCTATGTTGCGGATCATAAGTTCTACACAATCTATATCAGCATAACCGCTTTTCTTTAACTGTGCTGCTGTTCTTTCAATCTGATTCATCGTAGGACATATAGCTACAAATGCACCGCCACCTTTCAGCGCATCATGCACCTGATCAACTACGGTCCATGGGTCACCAAGGTCGACGGTTGCAACATCAACATTGCGTATATCTACCCCCTGATGTGGATCATGCTGATGCATCGTCACGTACTTAGCCATACCGGCCTTTTCGAGATTGCGCTTTGCGATCTCCATGAAATCAGAATTGACGTCGAAGCTGTAAATGTGGCCCTCTGGCTTGACTATGCTTGCCATGAAGGTAGCAAGTGCTCCGCTACCGGTACCAACCTCCAGTACTTTTGAGCCGTTCTTCAGCCCAGTCCGAGCTACAATGTAGCCTAAATCCTTCGGATAAACTATCTGTGTTTTGCGCTCTGACTTCATTATGAAGTCATGAATAGTAGGTTCCATAAGGAAGATGAGCTTTCCTTCTGTGGTTCGGATTGCCGAGCCATATTCCATACCGATTATCGAAGAGACATCAATTATCCCAAGATGAGTATGAAATTTTTTATCCTGTGCTACTTTGGTAAGCCATTTTTTGCGCGGAGTGTGAAAGAGTAGTACATAAGAGCTTTCCTCAATCTTTGTCAAAACAAGCGGATAGTTGCATGCATGGAATAAAAATCAATCAATTCGAAAACAAGACAAGTCAAAATGTATAACTACATAATGTTCTTGATATGCATTGATTCTAGCCTTCATGATTTGTATAAGACCTTCAAACTACTAATCGATCAACGAGAAATTAAGTTTTCATCAAGACTAAGGTAATGATACATTGTATTCATCCTACATTCTTGCTCCAGGGGCTTATCTAGTGAGGATCACATCAAGATGCAAGTATAAGTGACTAAAAATTAATGGCTTGGATGCAGATAAATTTAGTTTTTTATCTCTATGAATATATATTATTACATCCGATCAAGTGCAGTTATTCCAAGTACTTCAAGCGTATTTTTCAAAGTGATGCCAAAGGCCTTAACGAGGCCGAGGCGAGCCATTCTCACCTCATTATCCTGTTCTCTTAGCACGGGCACCTTTTCATAGAAGAGATTAAAAGTCATCGAAAGGCCGTACGCATAACGAGCAAGCGACTTGGGAGAAAGCGACTTGGTTGCACTCTCAACCACAAGATCGAGTTTGGCTATCTCTTTTATAAGAGCAATTTCTGACTCGTGTGTCAGCCGATCAAATGCAGAGTTGGTTCTTCCTGCAATAATGCCTTCTTCTGACTTTTCAAGTATACGCTGTGACCTAGCATATGCATACTGTAAATATGGTCCAGTATCGCCTTCGAGGCTCAGCGACTCTTTGATGTCAAAAGTAATTATCTTGTCAAAGTCTTGTTTTATCATGTTATAACGTATAGCAGATATCGAGATCTCTTCTGCTATCTTGTTTAGCTGTTGATCAGAAAAATCAGGGTTTCTATTTCTTACTTCCTCGTATGCCTTAGCATGAAGAGCATCAAGCACATAGTCAGCATTGATGTATATGCCCTTCCGGCCTGACATATGCATAAACTGCCTATCACCAATATCAATTCCAAACTCCTTTGCAGTGTCGGCGCTTAGAGTTACTGCCTCGTAGCTGAGGTGAATGTATTTGTAATGACCGCCGACTCCAATCTTTGAAAGCACATGTGAGATTATTCTCTGGAGTCTTGACTGTCTTGAGTCAATTATCGTTATCACTCGTTCACCACCATTGAATGTATTATCAGGAAAAGACTTGTTGATTCCTGCTACAAGGTCCGTGGAATAAAGCCACGAACCATCCCACTGCCGGGTGTATTCCGAATAATAGAATGGATCTTCAACAAGCCCTAACTTCCATGCAGCATACGGGATATCTTTTGCAATGTATGTTGCTGTACCGTCGCTTCTTACCAAGACCTTGTCCTCCTCCTCCTCCTCTTCATCTCCTATGACCCAGCAACCCTTGTTCTTGCCTTCTGCTTCATACTTGGCAATGCTGTTACTTTTTAACAGCTCGAAGGTCTTGCTCCATAGCTTTGAACTGACAATATGAGTTTCGAAATTCAACAGATCATAGCGCACTTTCATTCTCCAGCATGTTTTTAATTGCTCTCTCAAGACACGTAGTGTAACATCCATAGCAAAATAGGCGATCTCTGACTTGCCTTCTTCTATCTCTTTGAGTACGAGCTTTCGCTTCTCAGCAACCTGGGGATCTCTTTCGTATAATTCGTTTATCTTGACATATACCTCGTCACCACAATATTGGTCAAACTTTTGATTTTTTTTTGGAGGTGCAATTGGAAAACCTGCAAACTTGAATCCTACTATTATATCTGCTATCTGCACCCCAGAGTCGTCAACGTAATTGAGGACCGTTGTCCTGTGATTTGTTGCTCTCATTATGCGGTATAGAGTGTCGCCAATTATTACGTTGCGCATGTGTCCTACATGCAGAGCTTTATTTGGGTTGACGCTTGTGTGCTCTATTACGATGTGCCTGCCTTGTCCAATGTTAGGATATCCATAATTCTTGGGGTTCGATAGAACATATGATATTGTAGCTGGCGACAACCGAGCATAGTTTGCTTTTAAGTTAATGTGGCCACCGACAGAATCCACTGACAAGATATAGCTGCCTTGTAGGCGTGTTCTGATTGCTTCTGTCAGCTCAGTTGCTATTTTTGAAGGGGGCTTTTTTAGATGCTTGCTTAAGAGGAACGCTACGTTACATGATAAGTCGCCAAATGCTTGTTGTGGAGGCTCTGATACGTCAAAGGCAATTACAGGGTAGCCTGTCGAGGTAAGCGCAAAGGATACAAGTTCGCGTGCTTCGTTGATTAAAACCTGAAGAGTCATGCCTTAACTCCTAAGTAGTTGAATGCGACAAAATCTATTGCTTCAATAAGGCCAGCACCTTCCCTTCCTGCTACTACATGATCAGCTTGGGCCTTAACACTGTCGTCAGCATGGGCAAGGGCTATACTACGTCCACAAATGTCGTACATTGGTACATCAGTCTCGCTATCTCCAATTGCGACAACCTGGTTTGGCTCCACTTTGAGCACAGTGAGCGCTTCTTTAAGGCCATACGCCTTGTTAATCCCCTTTTCATTTATGTGGAAGGCGTACTTGCTATCTGACAGGTAAAGGGGAAGGTGATATTCGTCTAAAATTTTTTGGCCTTCTCTTAGGTCAAAGGTGCGAAGCAATACTACTTCGGTCATTCTAGGAAAGACAGGCTTTATCTTCACTCCGTGGAGGTTCTTCTTCAAGACTTCGTAGCCTTGCATGCACTTTTCCTTACTTGCCAAGAGTCTGTGATCCTGTGGTGCAATTGTGATTACTCCTCCATTCTCCCCAACGGCAATTCTGGTTGTGCCACCAAAAACTGCAAGAACGTATGCTTCAATGGATGACCTACCAGTGACATAGATTACATTATAACCCATCTTTTCAAGGTAGCGCAGCTTAGCAAGAGCTGCAAGGTGCACCATACCCCCTCCATTTTCAGTTAGAGTGCCATCAATATCGACCGCGAAAACCTTAAGTGCAGCTGCCAAGGGCGAACTAAAGCACTATCTAAATGTTATAAAAGTGTAGTGAGATAAAAAAACGAGGTTATGTCCGGACCTCTATCCTTTTCCAATCGTTGTTTAAAGCAACGATAGTCCTCGGTCTACGAATTGCGATGGAAACAAATAGCCCAGCAAGAATTGCAGATCCAAGTAGCACTGATGATAGGTCATATAATAGCATTCACATGGACCTCCACACCAGGTTTTTTTCTCCTCCTCGTTTGCCAATTATCTTACCCATTCTCCAAGCCGTTTCCATTGCGACAAAGGTAGGACCAAATCCTAGCGCTACTAGTATCAAAGAGTTGAACAAGTCGACCATCATTAGTCAATTAGGGAGTAATTGTTTTTTAACTCTACTTGATCCGAATTGTGATGTCTCATATGACAATCTATGTTATCAGCAGCATAACTGATCTATCATAAGCGAATTGATAATCCTAAACTATTAGCCACACAATATATGCGATTATTTGGTAACGAAAGATGAGGAAAATAAATCAAAGACAGATAAGAAATCTACGAAGGTTGTCGTTTTCAAATTAAGGTAATTGTATGAAGATATACACCTAGTAGGTCATATCCATCGCAAGAGACTCTTTCAACATTTCTTGGAATGAATTTATGTCCTGTGCTGTTACTACGTCAGTTGTATTTTTTGCAGACGCAGGAGTAGCGACGGTTAGGACGCGAGCAGACGGAGCTATAACTGATACGGGCTCGGCAACAACATCCAGCTCGTTTTCAGATTGCACTGATGATAGTTTGTCTTTGGTAGAATCTTTTGTTCTTCTATCAGACAGCGATTTTTGCCTTTTGACCTTTATCTTTATCTTAAATCCATACTGGCCACGATTGCTCCACTTGTCAACTTCAAGAATGTTGCCAAAGCCAGTTACTCTCTCACCTTCTGGAGTAATCACCGTAAAATCTGTTCTGTCTCCAATTCTAATATTAGATACCTTTTCATAAAAATAATGCCAGTCAAGTGCGTTTGTAATTAGTGCTTGTACCGTCAGGATGTCTCCCACTGCGACTTCCTTGATGTAGCTGGGCAGAACTTCAATGTTGCAAAGCTTTGCATACATATACATGAAAACGCCTTCCTACAATAAAAGACTTTTTTTAAAAAGTTAAACTAGCACCAATGAACTTCATTAAATATTGAAAATGACACGTATTGTATAGTATTTTTCTCAAAATAATATAATATTTTCATTGAACGTGTTGCGCTGATTTTATCTCTTTTACGAACGTTTCCGCAACTATCATATTTTCAAACTTAAATAGCAGGCTATCAGCGCTGTCGACGATCTTGATCATCAGATAGGGGCTCTCCTTTTCTACTATTAGACCGACTACTCCGAACATCATAATGGCTTCAGACGGCAGATCCTTCCCTTTTGCTAACTCAATTTGTGATACCTTATCCAAAGGAATTATGGTGTCGAGCTCAGGAATATGCATTCTATTGTGGTA
>DAINRW010000064.1:0-6969 GCA_036741615.1 Nitrososphaera sp. | reverse complement strand
TCTCAGAAATGATGCCTTGTTCTTTTAATGAAGCCAACTTCATCAATTCATCAGCGATTAAAATCTGCGGGTTAACAGTGTTGATAGCAGACTGGGTTGATGGTTTCTTGGTTCCATCTATGCCTTCTCTGATAATTGTGAAAAGCTGTTCTCCCTTATCTTTTGACAAAGCATCAATCTGGCCATCTTCTCCTCGTCCCCAAGCGATCAGTCCGCTAGACTTGCTAACCCTGCTCATTTCGCTCAACCCTGGTGCTCTGATTAGAACTGTAGATGAGAAAATACCTTTCTCAAGTTTGACACTGGTCATCTTATCGTATGGGATATCTTCGATATTTTCGCGCATTCCCAGCATTGTAGGATTTCTGATTATTACGCGTTTGTCAGTTGCAAAAACTATGTTAGGTGTAGCCAATGCAGAGCCACCCGGTTTCATTCTAGATTGTTTTGCCACAAGTCGTACTTTTTCGTCTTGGTCAAGCCTATTTGCGATTCTACGGATTTCCCCTAGCTCATCTTTGTCTATTATATCTGTGATAAGATGTATCACAGCTTCGTCTTTTTTCCCAAAGTGAAAAGGCATGTATCTTAAAAATCAAGGAGATATATAACCTAGCTTTCTTGAAATTATAGATCCTGGAAGATAAAAATTATTGCATTAATCATTCTGTCTTCTTTGAGAGCCAGCATTCTTGGTTTGGGAGTAAGATTGATGTTGATATACCCAAAAAACCCTCAAGTGATCCTTTTCAGGCTCATATTCTAATAATACTGATATGTTATTCCTCTGGTTGAGTAGAACCAACAACTTTGGGCAGCAATCCATCAGACAATCAATCCTATACAGATACACAAGCTTGGGAAATTCAAGTCTGTTATGACAAACTAAAGCAGCATATCAAAGGTCTGACCACTCGTTAAACAGCAGCCTCTAGGTTTCTTCTTCTTCTTCTTCTTTTGATGCTTACTCTACTGTGATTTCTAGGCTGTCAGATGTGGTTTCACCGTCGCTATCTGTGACAATAACAGCTACATTATACGTGCCAGCTTCGTCAAATGTGTGCTCCACAGTTTGCTCATCACTTCCTTCGCTCCCATCCCCAAAGTCCCAGCTAATAGTGTATGGTTCTGTACCACCTGCAATTTCAGCCTCAAATTCAAACGTGGCTGGTGCTTCGCCTTCTACGCCGTTTGAAACGATTTCAACAGTCGGAAGTTCATTAGTTTCTTCTCCATCTTCTCCTTCTTCTTCACTCTCTGCCGCTGTCTCCTCTACCGTTATTTCTATGCTGTCCGATGCAATTTGTTCCTCGCTGTCTATAATGTCGACAGTAACGTTATAGGTACCAGCTTCATCATATGTGTGCAAAATGATCTGCTCTTCACTTTCTTCCACACTATCATCATCAAAGTCCCAGATAACTGTGTAAGGTTCTGTGCCTCCTATTGCATCTGCTTCAAATATGAAGGTGGCTGGTGCTTCACCTTCTGTGCCATTTGTAATAAGTTCGACCGTAAGAAGACTAGCAATTTCTTCCCCTTCTCCTTCCGCTTCTATTCCTCCTTCTCCTTCTATTAGTGCAAATTCGTCTTCTACTATTGGATCCTGTGCTATAGCTTGTGCTACCTCTTCTCCTGCTATTAACTCAAATGTATCAAAAACCTCTCCCACTGGTTCTGGCGGTAGTATTGAACTGATCGATGTAAGCACTGCCTCTTCTCCTTCTCCTTCTTCTTCTTCTTCTGCTATGCTAGTGCTGGAAGGCAAGGGAGAGTCCTGAGAAAAACTTGGAGTACCCTCGTAGAAGATGCCGTATCCTGTTATCATCCCCAAATTGCGAGTTGTCGCAGCTGTAGCAGTCGAAATGAAATAGCCTATTTTTGTGTCAACTGGATCTATATTTGTGCTGTACGTCATCTCTACAAGCTTGGCTGGAACTGTTGCTGTTGTTGTGTTATTGCTGCCCAAACCTGCACTAATATCGACGTTGATTGTCGTATCTGTATTATCCACAATCCTAATATTGCGATAACCCGCCTCCTGGAGCTTTTGCATCTGATAGGCCAGAATCGCGTCAGTTGTGGTATCCTCATTAGTGATTATATCTTCAGAGTCAAACCCTAGTTTGGCACCCAAGTTGGGATATCGAACAATATGTATAACTTCTTCTTGAGCATCTCGACAGCTGTTATTGCCGCTTATGGTGGCACTACTGCTACTGGACGTATTGGTGCCTTCATTGGGGGAACCTGCTTGTTGTTGCTGCTCTGGACATAACTGGGCGAGTATTCCAATTCCTTCTAGGACTTCTGACACTAATGCAGCACCTGTATTATTTACATCCTGAATGACCCAGCCCTGAGGTACCCGTAATCTAAAATTGTCTGTTGTGCTCTCTGCTGTTGTTATGATCTCAATTGTTGATGGTTGTCTGCTCACTTGTTGGTCTCCTTGTTCCTGCGCATGAATTATAGCAATATTCGAAGGAAGAAAGGTAAAGGAGATTAGAATTGCGGCCAGACATATGGCTGCCATTGATGAATATGATGATGATAACCTTGTGGTAATGCAAGGAAAACACGGCAAAGCCAATAACACGCTAAGCTAATGAAATTGTTACTAACATAAAAGGATACCTTTTTTCTATTTTTTATGTTATAAAAAATAGGAACATTATTCAATGATGCTTTTATCATACGCCATAAATTTAATAAAATGTGTCGATAGATTTGATTTCGCCGTAATGCAATATAGATATCTCGGGTCTGGCAATTTTTCTAGAAAGTTGTCTTGCTGTTCTTGGACACCTTTGAATGTCGTTAGCAGTCCTATCCTATTAACAAGCTTCTAGCCATCAACTGCAAGTCTATTTCTATTTTGATCAACATTAGTCTGTCTCTGTAGAAAATATATCGCACATGATTCTATTATGTTATTGTTATCTTCTGGTCTAGTCGCTGAAACTCCTAGAGCATAGTTGATTTTATTTAGAAACTAGCCCAGTCATTTCATTGGCCATCATGTGAATTCTGAAGGCTTCTTATCTGCTGATAGATGAAAAGTCCTCTCGTGGAAGCGAGACGAATAGATGCAGTCACCTCAACTTCAATCAGAATAAGTGTCTTTATAGCGATAATATCATATCTACGATGTCTGGCTATTCTTACTCGGAACGGATCTCCAATCTGCCCTAATAGCTGGCTTTCCTTTTAGTCTTTGGAGATAGTTATAGGCGGATAACGCCGCAATAGCTCCTTGACCTGCCGAAATTATAGCTTGCTTGTAGGGCACGTCTGTGACATCACCTGCCGCAAAGACCCCTTCAGTAGAAGTGGCACAATACTTGTCAATAATTATTTCTTTGCTATCATTCAATTTAACTAGGTCTTTGACAATGTCTGTTCTTGCAACATATCCCATTTCAACAAATATTCCATCGACATCCAACTTTGATTCAGATTTGCTTTTGGAATCGTAAAGCGTTAAAGATTCAACTTTTGAAGTACCGTTAATTGATCTCACAGACGAATTGGAAATGAAAGAAATCTTATTGTTATTATCTTTATTTTGCAATAAGTCAATTGATTCTTCTGAACCTACTGGTTTGTCCGACCTCTGTACCATATAGAGTTGTGATGCTAGTCCCTTAAGATATAGGGCAGCT
The DNA here is from genome assembly GCA_036741615.1 of Nitrososphaera sp. GTDB lineage: Archaea > Thermoproteota > Nitrososphaeria > Nitrososphaerales > Nitrososphaeraceae > Nitrososphaera. The sequence goes on along the minus strand of DAINRW010000064.1, from coordinate 3,304 downwards.
TCTAGCGCTGGGTCACCTGCACCAACAATTGCAACTTTTTTATTTTTGAAAAAAGGACCATCACAAACAGCACAATATGAAACTCCTCTGCCATTTAATTCCCTTTCACCTTTCACATTCAAGTCTCTTGGCGTCTTGCCAAATGCAAGAATTAGGGCATAGCCGGAATATTCTTTATTGTCGTTATTTGTTTTTATTTTAAAGCCACCTTCCTTGTCTTCGCTTATGGAGAGTACTTCTTCGTATGCAAATTCAGCTCCAAAGTTTTTTGCTTGCTCTTCAAATTTTTGCATAAGTTCAAAGCCACCTATGTGTTCAAAAGGAGGATAGTTTTCTATGGAGTTTGTGAGGAGCGCCTGTCCTCCAATATCTTTTGTAATTACCAAAGTCGTAAGACCTTGGCGGCTTGCATACATTGCAGCAGTTAGTCCTGCTGAGGCCCCCCCAACAACTATTACATCATAGCGCAATTGTGATCATTATTTGCTACCAGAGCTTGCCATTAAATCTTCTTCTTCCTATTTGGAGTGCCTTTGATGTGAGAGAATTATTTTATCTCTTATAGCAAAGTATTTTTTGATATGATGTAATACTTTTTGAGTAACCCAAGTTAGGTACTCAATCATTTTGATTGATAATTGTTTGTTAGGAATATGAAAAATTAGGAAAAAGGGGATGGAGGGATCATTCTTGTAAACAATCATCTAGGGATAGAAAACTTGTAAAACGAGGAAAAAGGGTGGGACTACTCTTTTTTATTCTGTACTGAATGAGTGTCCACACGAGCAGCTCTTTGTCACGTTAGGATTGTTTATCTTAAAACCTGAGCCCATCAGGCTCTCGATGTAGTCAATATTTGCATCTTTTAGATACCTCTGGCTGTAGCTGTCAAGCAACAGTTTTACTCCGTTCTGCTCAATGATCCTGTCATCCTCGTCAGGCTTTTCTTCAAACCCCATTCCATAAGACAGGCCTGCACATCCTCCGCCTGAGACGTATACTCTTAGGTAAAGACCAGAGTTTCCTTCCTGCTTCATGAATTCGGCAACTTTCTCAGCTGCCTTTGGAGTTATAGTTATTACTTGACTTTGTTGAACACTTTCCATAACCTATTCCGGGTCATTTTAGTATAATAACTTTTTCCTTGCTCACTGCTTGGCTTCTGCGGTAGCTTCTACCTTCGGCTGTTGCTGTTCTTGTTGTTGTTGTTGTTGCTGCTCCTGTTGCTGTTGTTCATCTTTCTTTTGCTCCACAGGAGCTTGGTAACTCTCTATGAACTTGATATTTTTGACTGCAGGAACAAACTTAAAGATATCATTTGCAACCGCTCGTTTGACTATTTGTAATCCTTCGGCCAGGTATGTATCGTCTGGAAGATGAATCTCTAAATCGGGAATAGCCAAATTAACATTGAGTTTGCTTTCATCCACGCCCATTCTTCTCTTAACCAAAGCACTTACTTTTTCACTGTCAGAATCAATCTTTTTCAATACATTTGCATCGTATAACAGCGTCCTTCCTGCAAACCTGTGGTTGAAATCGACTTGTATCCTGCCTGAACCAACATATCTCACGATGCCACGTCTGTTGTCAATTTCAATTTCATCACCAACCCCCACTTCGTCTGCTTTATCGCCAAGTTTACGCTGAGGGATCATCCTAATCTTGGTATCGTCTCTCTTTCCAAAGGCTTTTTCTGGAGGTACTTCGATGTTAATCTTATCGCCAACGTTGGCATTTGATAAAGCTTCGTCTAATCCTTTCAGGACCCAACTTTCGCCAACGGACACAATCTTTGGCTCATACTTGTGAGTTGGGTCATAAAAGTTGGTTTTCTTTGCTTCTTCTTCTCGCGTTGTATCAAAAATGTCATTAGTATCTTTAACTCTAGCAGTATAATCCACCAATATTAGAGAACTCTTCTCTAAAGGCATAGAAATCCGCTTCTGTTCTACCTTATATTAATCTTGATAGATTATAAAAAATTCGTGCGAGCTTCATTTAACCAAGTGCCTTTAATCTATCCATTGCCACCGATGAGGCTTCAACGTTTGTATTAATGCCAAGCATGTTCATTGCAGAGGCGATAGACGATATGGTTCTCATAACATGGTAGCGACCGACCTCGCCCATCGAGCCTATCCTGAACACTTTGCCCTTCAGGTCTCCAAAGCCTCCTGCCACCAGTACTTTGAATTCATTTGATAATAGTCCGCGGAATTTCTTATCATCCATTCCTTGTAGGTAATTCACTGCAATTATCATATTGCTTCTTGCATCTGACTTGGCAAAGGGAGTGAGGCCAAGCGAACCCAAGCCTGCATAGAAAGCGTCAGCACATATCTTGTGCCGCTTTATTCTATTATCTAGGCCCTCTTCAATCACAATATCGAGGGCTTCTCTGAACGCATAGTAGAGGGGCAGCGCAGGTGTAAAGGGAGTTTCATAATGCTCCTCATAATATTTGAAGTAACGCTTTAAATTCAAATACTGTGTCGGAGGGGGATTTTCTTGCATGTATTTCTTCGTGCGTTTGTTTATCGATATCGGGGCGACACCTGGCGGGGCGGCGAGGGCTTTTTGTGAAGCAGTCACACAAATGTCAATGTTCCACTTATCTACTGGCAACTCGTCGCCTCCGAGTATCGAAACAGCGTCAGCAATAAAGTAAGCACCCTTTCTTGTCGCAAGTTCACCCAACTTGTCTATGTATCTTATTGTAGTTCCAGTAGACGTTTCGTTATAAACTGCGTAAATGGCTTTAATGTCTCTGTGTTTTTCAAATGCTTCCTCAAACTTGTCGTAAGGTGGGTTCTCTCCAGGTGGCGAGCTTATTCTGATGGCCTCTCCTCCCCAGCTGTCAATAAGGTCAGCAAGCCTTGTGCTGAACTCACCATTAACTGGGATTAGTGCTTTATCTCCTTTCTTAATGAGATTAATAACTGATGCTTCAACAGCGCCGGTGCCTGAAGTAGTGAGTAGCACAATGTCATTTGAAGTCTGGAAGACCTTCTGAGTTTTTTCAACTATCTCTTTGTATAATATACGAAAGTCATCACTTCTGTGGTTTATGATAGGCGCAAGCATTGCGTTCATGACTCTATTCGGGACATTCGTTGGACCGGGGAGCATCGCCAAATATTCCATATAATCTCAAAAAATGCGGGAGAGCCCGCCATATTTAAATCAAATTACAATAAAGACTGTCCCACAACGCTTTATAAAACTAAAGACTGCAATTGTTCTTTGGGTTGTCAATCAAAGAGCGCCGTTCGACCATTTTGCAGCATGCAGAGAAAGCAGA
>DAINRW010000063.1:0-6974 GCA_036741615.1 Nitrososphaera sp. | reverse complement strand
CAGCAGGTGGTTTTGGCAACAATGATAATTCAGAGTACAAGTTATTACATTTAACCGTGGATAAAGTTTGTGGTTGATGGTAATTTAATTGACCCAAAGCAAAACAGAAAGTAGAGGATATATATTATCTTCTAATGCAAGTTAAGGAGAAGGAGCCATATATTTCCCAATAGCTTACCGAGATTTATGGTTTGATATCTTCTAAATCAATAGGTGTAAAGTTTGTCTAATCCTGCTCAAATAAAAACATGAGATAATCCTGTTTGAACATCTAGTGTGGTCAAATAAACCTTAATGCTAGCTAACATTATGGAACGCTATTGTCAGTTTGTATGGTGGCCTAAGAGAAGAAAATCTATAGACTGAGCTACCGCATTAGGCCATCACAATGCTACTAAGTGACAAAAAGAGGCAAGATGATGTTGCAAATATCCACATGGATGCTAATGTATCTCAAACTTGGCGTTATTTGGATGATACGTGTTTTGATTTTATAGTATTTCAGCTGGAAAACTTAATAAAAGAATAACTCCAATATCAAGCGATAACTATTGAACTGGATAGGTCAGCAGATGGCATGGATAATGGTATCACTTGCCATAAGTCTGCTATTTACAATGTGGCTTGGATTATGGGGACTCATTCCCGCAATCGCAGTTTTTATAGGTATTTCATATTACATGCGGAGACGCATGATGGCTCGTATGGGAATGGGAGGCGGTGGAGGAGGGTTTGGCGGCATGCTGGGCGCAGGTGGAGGATTAAATTATATCTGCATAGCTTGTGGCCATCGCTTCAAGGGCGGAGCTTGCCCACGCTGCGGAAGCAAAATGCGCAGGGCAGACTTTTAGCACATGACCCTTGAAGAGCTTCGCCAAAAGGCATTTTTTCAAAATACAATAGATGTATGGATAGCATACAGCGAGGAGCGTGGCTGGGATTGGTACAATATTGACGCCTATCGTTCATTTATTGAACACCTTCTTTCAAAGGGCATCAAGATGCAGAAGTTTCCACTATGCATCAAGGAATCGGGCGGTGTATATGAGCGCGGTAAGGACAAAACTCAGTTTCTTGACCAGCTGTCAAAGATATCTTCTGTTGATGGTGCTGCCTATACCATTAAATTGACAGGCGAAACCATAGGTACTATACGCTTATTTGTCAACTAAAGTCTAGAAGATTTAATCTAATAGATACTACAGGTGAGTAGGAACCGCTAAAATCTATTATCGCATACATAATGCAGAATGCCTGAAGAGAAGGTGCCAGTTCCAACGCCGGAAGAGTCCATATTTAATCCTCGAATCGAAAAGCTTGCTGCACTTAAATCCGAGCCATTATTTGATAGCATAGTTGGCTATAGCGATGTAAAAAGGCTGTTTCAGCTATCTCTCTCTTCTGAAAAGCCCGTTCATTTATTGCTTGTTGGACCACCAGCTTCTGCCAAAACACTTTTCATGATGGAATGCATGAAGCTTGAACGGTCATATTTTACGCTTGGAAGCCATAGCACAAAGTCCGGGATGCTAGATTATTTATTTGACAAGAGACCTCGGTATCTCATTGTAGATGAAATAGAACACATGCCTATGAAGGATCAAACTGCACTACTGAGCCTCATGGAAACGGGCATATTAGCGGAAACCAAATTCCAAAAGACACGTAACACTCATCTAAAGACGTGGGTCTATGCAACAAGCAACTCTACCGAGAGGATGCTGACACCACTTTTATCTCGGTTTGTGATTCTCCGCTTCAAGCAATACTCATTTGGCTCATTTCAAGAAGTATGCACTCACATTCTTGGACGTGAAGGGGTTACATCTGATATCGCAGCAGCTATAGCGGAGGCAGTATGGACAAAGCTCAAGTCAAAGGACATTCGGGACTGTATAAAAATTGGACGGTTGGCAAAGACCAAGGAAGACGTTGAGTGGATATCCCATACTCTGAGAGCCTATAGATAGCAGCAGAAGCAATAACAGCAGCAGCCGTCGCTCATTTATTGTTGCTAGCTCATGAAAATATGATAATCAGCTTGAGAGGTGTTAAACATTTGAAGGCAATCTCCAATTAATTATCTGCCATCCCCATTTTTGAAAGCATTTTTTGAATGCGATGATTTGGTGCTATTTTATGACTAAATCTTCGACAGCGCCGTTAGATTCTGGCACAGTATTATGTGATTTAGCACAATAATCTTCCATAGCAGAGCTAGCCCGGGTATTATACTCTACAAGCAATTATCTACTATCATGCAGCTATTATGTAGAACAACCTTTGTCTGGCATGAAGAGCTAATAACTTTCGGTACATGGCGAGTGTCAAAAGAGGATTATTGATCCTTTTTTAATTGGTAAGATAATCAGAAGAATGGTGATTCCTGTCTAGTTTGTTGAAATAAAAGTTTTTGAATGCAGAGCTAAAGTTTTTGTGGTGTGCTATCGTACATCTATTGTGTGATGTCAAAAAAATGGGTTTAGACCTCAAACCACTCGTAACCCCAAGGCCACTTAAGTTGTCAGAGCTCACAGGGAAGGTTATTGCAATCGATGCCTATAATACGATATATCAGTTTCTTAGCACCATAAGGGGACCAACTGGTGAGCTGCTTACTAATAGTAAGGGAGAAGTAACGAGCCACCTGAGCGGATTATTCTATAGGAACATTAATCTACTAATGGATAACATCCGACTCGTTTATGTTTTTGATGGCAAGTCAAACGAGCTTAAGATGGCTGAGATAGAGCGTAGAAGCCAGCTGAAAAAAGAAGCGACAGAAAAATATAACCTTGCAATTGAGGAGGGTAGAATTGAAGATGCTCGCAAGTATAGTTCACGCACAGCAGTCCTAACTCGTGAGATGGTAGAAGATTCAAAGAAATTGCTCTCTTATCTTGGCATTCCGTATATTCAGGCACCCTCTGAAGGGGAATCTGCAGCCTCCTACCTTACAAGGCAGAATATGGCTTTTGCAGTTGGCAGCCAAGATTATGATTCGATATTATTTGGAGCTAAGAAACTGGTGCGCAATCTGACAATCAGCGGTAAGCGCAAGGTGCCAAACCGCAATGTTTCCATTGATATTGAGCCGGAGATGCTTGAGCATGACAAGGTCTTACACGAGACTGGACTAACACACGAGCAGTTAGTGGATGTTGGTATACTTATCGGCACTGATTTCAATCCAGGCGGCTTTCCTGGCATTGGTCCAAAGACCGCAATCAAATTAATTAAGGAAAATGGCAGGTTGGAAGATATTAAAAAAGTCAGCAGCTTGCTTTCACAAGTACCCTACCAAGAGATACGAAGCATTTTTCTTGATCCTGAAGAACCAAAGGTCGACAAGATTGAATTTGGTGCAGTCAACCGAGAAAGTGTGCTGGATTTTCTATGTGTCAATAAAAGTTTTTCAACAGATAGAGTAAGTACTACTCTCGACAAGCTGCAAAAATCCATAGCAAATCGCAACGAGTCGCTTGAACAGTGGTTTGGTTAAGAATGTAAGAGTTGATAATGATCGAGACTTGCTTATAGCGATAGTTATAGAGTATCGTTCACAGAACTTAAAATAGCTATATGTCTGATCAGTTTTTCTCTTCAGCTTTAGTATGTGAAGATACTTTATCCCTTTGGGATGTGGAACTAGACCCTTCTCTTCTAGAGAACTTCTTTTTTGTCAACTGCTATGACGCTTTCAGCAAATTTAAAGATTTAATGAATACTTTTACAGGTCAAGCAAGAACTTTGCAGTAAAAATATCCTTTTCCTGCTTGATCTCCATTTCATGATACGTTACCGCCTTGATTTCTACTTTGTAGTGATGCCGGTCCAGATCAAGCGGCTCTCCTCTTGCAATCCCTTCCAGCAAATAGCCTCCTCCATTGTTGTTATGATCTTTTATCTTGACCGAAAATTGAGACATTGCTATTCGATCTGCTACCAGCAGAAGCATAACTTGGTCAAGCCAGTCAAAGAGCAAGGAATAAAGGTCGTTGCCTTTTGCAGAAAATTTAAACTCCTCTTTTGGCACAACACTTTTTAAGTCAATCATTGTGTCGCACAGAGCCATGGCTGCGTTCTCAAACGCTTCGTCCAGAGTGGAGCCATAAGCCTCTATGATGGCATCTGTCATATGATCTAGGAATCGATAGCCACCTGACAACGTAGCTATGAACGAATGGGAAGTATTTATTGCGTTATTCTTTGATAAATTATCGCAAAATCTAAATGTTAACGGATAGCTGGCTACTGGTGTGGCCCGCTTAGAGCTTCCCCGAGGCATGAGGGATCTTGATCCTGAAGAATATGCTAACATAAATTATGTGCGCGATAGATTTTTTGAAATAGCGCATGTCTTCAACTTCCAACTTACAGAGCCATCTCCTCTTGAAATGCTTGCTACATTGGAAGCAAAGAGCGGTGCTGCAATCTCGAACGAAATCTATGCTTTTAAGGACAAGGGGGGCAGGGATGTCGCCCTTCGTTTTGACCTTACCGTAGGTCTAACGCGATATATTGAGTCAAGGCGCGATCTAAAAATGCCTATCAAGCTGGCTTCATTTGCTGGCGTATGGCGCTATGATGAGCCCCAAGCAGAGCGCTATCGCTACTTCCATCAGTGGGATATCGAAGTGTATGGCCCCTTCAGTCAAGAATCAGACGCTGAAATAATTGAATTTGTTTATATGTTTTTCAAAAGACTAGGCCTTAAGGTAACAATAGAAATCAATGACAGACAGCTTCTTGAACAGTATATCGTAAACAAACTTGGAATTTCTAACGAAGAGGTAATGCTTGAAATGTTTCGTGCAGCGGACAAGGTACCAAAAAAGGGAGCACAGGCAGTGATTGCAGAATACAAGGACAAAATAGAACCTGCAAAAATGCAGGCTCTGATAGAATTGTCAAAACTAAAGGGTAATGTAGATGAAGTCGCCAGCAAGGCAGATGTAAGGGAGCTTGGCAGCTGGCAGCATTTAGTCAGCTTGATGGACCTACTCAAGGCAAAGAAGGTAGAAGGAGCACGCATTAACCTTGGCATAGTGAGAGGGCTTGACTATTATTCTGGAGTGGTCTTTGAAGCATTTGACCCGACCACAGATTCAGGGGCACTCGTTGGTGGAGGAAGATATAACAGACTTACTGAAGCGTTTGGTAGAAAAGATATTGGGGCTAGCGGCGTTGCTGGAGGTGTGGAGCGAATAGTGATAGCCCTTAAGAGACATGGCCTATTGAAACAGCATACCAAACCGCTCGTATTTATTGCAAATGCAACCGCGGAGCTCAGAGCAAAGGCGCTTGAGTTGGTTGCATCTCTACGCACAGGTGGCATAGCAGTAGACTATGACATGCTTGGACGTGCGCTTAGAAAACAGCTCGAGCACGCTTCCAATAAAGGCGCAGCATTTGTAGTAATTGTAGCACCAAATGAAATTGCCGCGGGACAGGTAATCCTCCGATCTATGAGGGATGGAACTGAAAGCAAATACTATGTAGACAGTTTGAAAGAAACGCTCAGTAAGGTGCTTAGAGTTTGATTGTAGCCATGCTCTTCATTTTGACCATGCCGTTTGGCTTCTTTTCGTACACGACTCTGACGACAAGGTCTGGGGGGTCATAGCTTATGTAAATGTCTCCAGTCCTAAGCTGTTGTACGTCGTAGTTAATCTCAATTCTGTCCTGATGAATTCCATTCTCTGCAAGTCTTTCTTTTGCCCTCATCACGAGCTCTTGATCGGAAGAGTTCGGCGCAAGAAATATTTTGGCATCTGGAGCCTTTGCCAAATAGTTTCTCAAATCTGTATTTTCCAATAATATGAGCCAGCCAGCCAATTACTATTAATGTTTTTTCCTGTGTCTCAGTACAATATTGATATAATGATGTGGGGATGTATCTGTTTTATCATCGCTTTTGTTTGCCACAGTTTGATACGCGCCACAGTAAAGTCAGCAACTGCAAAGTAGAGTTGTATGCCTCTATCTTTTCTTGTGTTCTGCTCTTCTAATAGATTGTGATGAGACAAAAAAATCTTTGGTGTTGCTATCTGTATATTCAATAATTTGATTTATCACAAACTTGCTTGGGAGTCACATTTTTTCTTTATTACACTACTACTCCATCGATAATATCACGAATAATATTTAGTACTATAGCTGCATGTATACAACAGTTAATTGCCTTTTGCTCTGTTGCAATTAATGCAGGAGTTCAAGGTATATATGAGAATTAGCTGCCTTTCTGAATTGAAAGATAGAGGGAGCTACATAGTTGTCTGATATTAGCACTATTACACACGATGTACTTATAATCGGGTCAGGGCTGGCAGGCCTCCGTGCGGCTATTTCTGCAGCTGCTGTTGACAGAAAGCTGACAATAGGTGTCATTTCCAAGGTGCAGGTAATGCGCTCCCATTCTGTGTCCGCAGAAGGTGGCACTGCAGCAGTGCTATATGAAGAAGAGGGCGACAACCAAGAATCCCATATTTACGATACGATAAAGGGGAGTGATTTCTTAGCAGACCAAGATGTGGCTGAGCTCTTGGTAAAAAGCATGCCCTATGAAGTGTACCAACTGGATCACTGGGGAATGCCTTGGTCGAGACGCAAGGATGGCAGGATAGCGCAACGCAAATTCGGTGGTTATTCCTTCCCGCGCGCCACATTTGCGCAGGACAAAGTAGGCTTCTACGAAATGCAAACTCTCTACGACACATGCCAAAAGTATGACAATATTCACTTTTACAACGAGTGGTTCTGCACATCGATATTGCACGAGAAGGATACATTCCAAGGAGTAACTGCAATCGAAATGAAGACTGGCAACTTTTCCGTATTCAAGGCCCCCGCAGGCATAATATGCGCAGGCGGAGCTGGCAGGATCTACAGCTTTTCTACATATGCATTTTCCTCGACGCCTGATGGTCTAGACATGGCATACCGCGCAGGCCTTGCGCTAAAGGACATGGAAT
>DAINRW010000062.1:0-7456 GCA_036741615.1 Nitrososphaera sp. | reverse complement strand
AAACTGTTTGATTATGATTCTCTTACTTTTTTCGTTTCCCCTTTTAAGCGATATGGGTCTCTACTGTGCATGGGTCCAGAGCAGGCTGCATCTGATAGAGGGCGCGCTCGAAGAGGACTTGCGTCAGCCAACGAAGAGACGAGGCAACGAGTAGCACGTAAAGGAGGCATTGCACCCCACCAAAAAAGGGGCCTTGCTGCTGCAAACTCGGAGACCAGACTACGGGTCGCCAAGGCAGGTGGAGAAGCGCGAGCAAATGATAAAGAAGGCCTAAGTGAGGCTGGAAGGCGGGGCGGCGAAGTCGTTAAGGAGCGTTATGGCGCAGAATTTTACCGAGAAATAGGAGAAAAGGGTGGCGGGGCTGTCAAGGAGCGTTATGGCGCAGAATTTTACAGTGAGATAGGCAAGCGGGGCGGCGAGACTGTCAAGCAGGAGCGCGGAGCAGAGTACTACAGCACTATTGGAAGAAAGGGTGGCGAAGCAAGGACCACATTAGAAAAACCCGAAGTGCATCAGAATCAGCAACAACCATCTGATACTGCGCAGCCAGCTGCTACTAGTACTCAGGTATCAAGTACGGCTTAGGACGCTTATGTTATCATCTGTAATTGCCTTCAATAGATCCATATATTCACTGTCATCAAACTCTATGACTGTGAATGCTCTTTGTTCAATAGCTTTTATGACGCTCTTTAAATGATAGCAATCTTGTCCTTGTGATAATGTATTAAAATAGAAGTCATTACATGAGCAAAAGCGAAGTTCTGGATCTGTCCAATATTCATTATCTCTCCCTATAACAACCCATAACTTTTTACCGCTTGGCAGAAACAACATCTGCTTAACACTACCAGAGCTCACTATGAAGTCCACTCTAGACTGCACGGCTAACTTATTTGCCTGATCGGCGTATAAAAAGTGTGAAGATAAGACCTATTCATCCTCATGCCGCAATTTTGCTAGAAGATGCAGGCAGAAAATACATTACTGTATCTGATTTGCACATCGGGCTTGAAGCAGAACTGTTGGCAAAGGGAATAACAGTTAGCTCAACCCTTGTCTCTGACATGATTGCTGAACTATCAGATCTTGTCCAATCAGAGCACGCAGACAGTATCATACTGCTCGGCGACATCAAGCACTCTGTTGGTGCAATAAGTAAGCAAGAGTGGGATAGTGTGCCCGTTTTCTTGAAACAGCTCTCGACCAAGGCAGATGTATATCTTGTGCCTGGCAATCATGATGGCAATATTAGACATCTGGTTCCAATGAATGTAAACATGATAACCAGCAAGGGGATGATGCTAGACGATACACTTTTGGTGCATGGCCATAGTATGCCTTCTGATGTTCGAGGACATGTTAAGCGGATAGTGATGGGGCATATACATCCAGTATTCTTAAAAAAAGGGAGTGTGATAAACGGCAAGCGTGTATGGCTATATTTTCAGACAAGAAAGGAAGATATTTTTGCCGAGAAGGGAATAGTTGACATTGTTGTAGTGCCGACTTTTAACCCCTATCTTTATGCTACTGGAGAAAAATTATATCGTAAGTCCATTTCACCTATAATCACAAGAGCGATGCAACATGGTGTGATAAAGTGTATTGTAGTAACACTTGACGGCTCAATTGTAGGCGATGCAGCAGTTCTTTCGCACATTTTATGAATATATATTCCAGTATTTGGATTGGATCTGCTTAAAGCTTGCTCTATTGACTTTAATTGGAGCAGGATATGCCTATCTTTCTCTTAATGGAGACTGCCTATAGAGCAAAAGATCCTAAATCCTATAACTATCGACCACTAATAAGATAATGAAGTGAACGAGAGACCCGCGCTGGGTTTAATCGTAATAGCAGCAGCAGGATTTCTTGGAATAGTATTGGATATTCATTCAGTTTTTGGATTTGCTGCGGAAAGCTTTCTCACGATAGAGAGATCTTCTATTGTATCAAATGATGGTGACAATAATGAACTCACGGCTGAATTGGACGTCGAAGGAGTGCAAATTCCAACTAATGGAACCCACGGTGCATTCGGTTATGGGATAATTACAGAAGATGGAGATGATGATGAGGCGGATTACACTATCCTAGTTGCCCACACGCACTCTGGATTACTGGACAGCGAATCTCAGAGATTCATCGAGGATCCAATTTGGCATAATCATTTCGCGAGGCTTGGCGATGTAGAGCCGTGTGGTGAAGATCGAGGAGTAATAGACATTACTTGGCAGTCTCCCGGAGAGGTAGGAATCGATGATAACATTGCAACTATTAGTGATGTACCAACTGGCGAATTTGAAGGAAGGCACAGTATGACTGGCGAATCTCTTTCAATCACCCTGGGCCAAGCTGCTTCTGTGTCTGATGTTATTTCGTTCAAATTAGACCCAGTGTTTGAAGAAGACGGATTGAAAACTGTATGTGTAACTGATATAAGATCAGCAGAAGAAGTAGTGAACCCAGATTAGAGTCCCTTGTTTTTGTAGGGAATGTCACGGTGGATATTATGTAATAGTGCTATGGCATATGTGATAAAAAGCTAAAGTTTGCTAGAACAATCGAAAACTACTTGACATGCTACCACTACATGATAGTTAATGCAAGTTGCATAATCAAGACATATCCAACTGATTTTGCTTTTGGTGTTGTTATAGATGATGATGATGATGATAACGTTGATGACGAAGTAGGTGATTGCAAATTTGTCGCCGCTACTGCGACTACAGCATTCTATCTTCATTCCTTTATAAAAAGAAGTTAATTATTAAGGAATACGACTGTCTGACAATATGTTATACAAAATTGAACCTAATTGTGAGATAAGACTAAAGCTTGGTAAATAATATAGCTTATACCTATAGTTTATGACCGAAGTTTTATGGTATTACTAGTTATTCCAACTTATCGTAGTTCTTAAGCGGCATCACCGTAGGGGTATTATCACGAAGCCATTGAAGTGTCTTGATAAACGAACTTGCTGCTTCAAATGTTGTTAAAACGGGTATGCCCATTTCTACTGCTTTTCTTCGTATTTGGTACTCATCATATAACATGCCTACATACTTTTCGATCGTAGACGTGGCTGGAATGTTTATGATAAAGTTGATCTTACGTTCGTACAGTAGGTCTGCGATATTGGGCTTGCGATCCGGTTCACTTATCTTATAGACAAGCTGTATGTCCTTAAAGTTATTATTTTCTATGAATTCTGCTGTATGTTCGGTAGCCATAATACGATAGTTCATTGAGGTAATGAGCGATATTATGGGCAGCAATTTCTCTTTGTTCTTTTGCCCACCCACGGTTATTAGTGCCGATCCTGAAAGCGGCAGAGAATAGCCGGCTGCCATGTATGCTTTAGACAATGCATCATAGAAACTATTGCCAAAGCAAGCAACTTCGCCAGTTGACTGCATCTCTACTCCTAGCACAACATCTGAACCTTCAAGTTGCATGAATGAGAACTGAGGCACTTTGATTCCAAAGCCTGTAGTCTTGAGCCAACGGTCTCTGGCAGTAGGCGGAAGCCGTTTACCGATCATTGCCTTTGCAGCAAGGTTGATGATGTTATAGCCTACAAACTTGGATACAAAAGGCATCGAGCGCGATGCCCTGACATTTGCCTCTATTACAAGCACTTCTTCATCCTTAATGAGGTACTGGATGTTAAAGGGACCTTTGACTTTGAGGGCCTTTCCTATCTTTACGCTGTAGTCTGTGATTGTGTCAATTGTCTTTCTATCGAGCCTCCAAGGGGGTATACTCATCATCGCGTCGCCAGAATGGACACCAGCATTGTCGATGTGTTCGATAATAGAGCCAATGATAACTTCGTTGCTGTCTGACACTGCATCTACTTCAACTTCTGCAGCATCTTGGAGGAACTTACTGATGACGACTGGATGATCTGGGCTGATGTTTGTTGCGTCTGTCAAAAATCCTTCTAGCTGCTGCTCGCCCCATACTACCTTCATTGCTGCGCCTGAAAGTACATAGGATGGTCTGACAAGCACTGGATAACCAACAGTGTCCGCAAATTCTTTAGCTTCCGCGAGTGATGTGAATTTTCTCCATGCTGGTTGCTTTATCTTGAGTGAATCGAGCATCTGTCCAAACTTGGCCCTGTCTTCGGCTTTGTCAACATTCTCGGCGCTCGTGCCAACAATACTGATACCGCATTTTGCCAACTTGGGTGTTAGGTTGTTTGCAGTCTGACCCCCAACACTTGTGACTACTCCTATAGGCCTTTCTTTCTCACAAATGTCTAGCACACGTTCTAGTGTCAACTCTTCGAAGTAAAGCCTGTCACAGATATCATAGTCCGTTGAGACAGTTTCCGGGTTGCAATTGATAACTGAAATTTCCTTGATACCATTTTCTTTGAGGGCCCAAACTGTGTTGACAGTTCCCCAGTCAAATTCTACGCTACTTCCGATCCTGTATGGGCCAGCGCCAAGCACTATCATTCTGCTCTTGTTGCTGTCCTTTACTTTGACATCGTCAGTCTCGCCTCCGTAAGACAAATAGAGATAGTTAGTTTTGGCTGGCCATTCTGCAGCCAAAGTGTCTATCTGCTTTATGACTGGCCTGATGTTAAATTTCTGCCGCAGATTACGAACCTGCATTTCTTCAAGATTGAGACAGCGGGCCAGCTGTTTGTCTGAGAATCCCATTTTTTTTGCCTTCTTTATGAGCTGCTCATCAAAGCTGTTGGATTTACGCCGGATCTCATCTTCCATATCGACTATATTTTTTATTTTGAGCAAAAACCATGGATCGATTCCTGACAACTGATTGATGCGTGCGATAGTCAATCCTGCCTTTATGGACTCGACTACTGCAAATATGATCTCGTCTGTTGGATGCATAAGCGCTTGCTCGATCCTCTCAATATCGTCTGCTTTGGACTGATGTGCTAAATTTGTATTTGCGACAAGTCCATCTTTGCCGATATCGCACATCCTAATCGCCTTTTGCACTACTTCTTCAAAGGTTCTGCCAATAGCCATTACTTCACCAACCGACTTCATAGTGGTACCAAGCTTACGCTTAACAAGCTCAAATTTCGAAAAATCCCATCGTGGCATTTTGAGTACAACATAATCAAGCGATGGCTCAAAGCATGCCGTCGTGACTTTTGTGATCTTGTTAATGAGTTCCGGCAATGAATATCCTAAGGCAATCTTGGCCGCCATGTATGCAAGAGGATAACCTGTTGCCTTACTTGCAAGGGCGGATGAGCGAGATAGCCTGGCATTTATTTCGATAGCAGCAAACTGTTCTGATGTAGGGTCAAGACAAAACTGGATGTTGCACTCCCCAACAATGCCGCAGTGGCTGGTTCCCCTGATCGCAGCTGAGCGCAACATATGATACTCATAGTTATTGAGCGTCTGGGATGGCGCGATGACTATGTTATCGCCAGTATGCACACGCATTGCAAGTACATTTTCCATATTGCATACAATCACACTGTTCCCGTTGTAATCACGCATAACTTCGTACTCAATTTGCTTCCAGTGCCCGACGTAGCGCTCTATCAAAACTTGATGTACCATGCTGAGGTTAAGACCCCTCTGCACAATTTCTTGTAGTTCATATTCATTGTGTGCAACACCACCGCCTCTACCCCCCAACGTGTATGCTACTCTAACGATGACTGGGTAGCCAATGTCTTTGGCTGCCCTGAAGGCTTCCTGCAGTGAATTGACCGCAAAACTCTGTAGCACTGGCACGTCGCTCTTTATCATGGCTTCCTTGAACCTTTGTCTGTCTTCAGTGATGCTGATACCCTTGATTGGGGTGCCAAGAACCCTAATGTCATATTTTTGCAGGATGCCCTGTTCATAAAGTGAGACACCACAGTTTAGGGCAGTCTGACCTCCAAACCCTAACATTATTGAATCAGGCCGCTCTGCCTCGATAACCTTCTCCACGTAGCTTGTATTAATTGGAAGAGGGTATACTCTATCTGCAAAACGGGTGTCCGTCTGAATCGTCGCAATGTTAGGATTTATTAGAATACTCTTTACTTCTTCCTCGGCGAGCGCCTTGAGGCATTGGGAACCGGAGTAGTCGAATTTGCGGCCAGTTCTTATTGCTGGCTTTCGCCCGCCTCTCCAATCTTGATTGCCCCGCTTCCGAGGACGAGAACTTTCTTTATTGTTTCATTTCTTGGCGATCTTTCCCCCCCCTATTTTTTTATCAACTACAAATTTTTTTAATGGTTTTGTTGTATTTTTCACAGGCTGTCGCTCTGCATCTTCCATTGTATCTGTTTTATCTCCCATGCCTGCGGCAATAATTTCCTTAAACCTGTCAAACACAAACATACAATCATAAGGACCTGGCGATGCTTCGGGATGAAACTGGACTGCGATTATCGGTTTGTTCTTGTGTTCAAACCCTTCAACCGTGTTGTCGTCAGCATTTGAGAACCAAATTTTAAAGCCTGTATTGGCGAGACTCTTTGGGTCAATCCCGTAGCCATGGTTCTGGCTAGTGACGTATACTTGGTCATTGCGCTTATCCAAGCATGGTTTATTCTGACCTCTGTGTCCGAACCTTAACTTGTAAGTGTTTGCGCCACCAGCAAGCGCGAGGATCTGGTTGCCCAAACAGATTCCTAGAGTCGGAGTAGATGTATTGATGAGCTTAGAAGCAGTCTTAATTGTGCTAGTGCAGACCTTGGGGTCGCCTGGCCCATTGCTTATCACCACCCCCTTTGGGTTATATGACATTATTTGCTCATACGTTGCATGCCAGGGCAGCTGAATAACTCTATATCCCGTGCGCATGATATTGCGTATGATACTATATTTCACACCTGTGTCAAGTACCACGACGCAGTCCTTACCCTTGTCACCATATTCTTGAACCTGCTTTGTCGAAACCTCTGGCATAAAGTTTAATCCCTCATACTTAGCATTTGCAAGCATCTTCCTCAGGAGAGATTCATTGATGGCATTTTCAGATACAACAATTGCACCCATCATGACTCCGTGCTCTCTTAACTTTTTCGTCAGCTCCCTTGTGTCGATATTACAGATCCCCGGCACTTTTTCCTCATAAAGCCATTGATCGAGTGTCTTTATGCAGCTCCAGTGACTTGCAATGTCAGAAAGATCGTGAATAAGTAGGCCTCTGACCTGGATCCTGTCTGATTCAAAGAATTTGGGCAGACCATGCTCGTCCTTTATGTCGTAGCTTGGGACGCCATAGTTACCCACAAGCGGATAGGTAAGACACAATATCTGGCCCCTGTAAGAAGGATCAGTCAGTGTTTCTGTATAGCCGACCATACCTGTGTTGAACACTACTTCGCCGACTATTGCTGATGGATAACCAAAGCCGATCCCCTCAAAAACAGTACCATCTTCTAGCATCAGCTTCGCAGCATATCCTGTGTATGTCTGTTTAAGTGTAGGAATTTTTTGAACCCTTACCA